>JBBSUT010000017.1:0-25099 GCA_038234155.1 Sphingomonadales bacterium
CTTTCGACCTGCCAAACCGGCCGGAAAATGCTGCTGTCATGGCTGTGGAGCGCGCGCGTCGCGAACGTATCAAACATAATCGTCACTCTGCGCTCCGATCGAGATTTCGCCAGCGTCGGCCAGCTTGCGGGCCTGCGCGACGATGGCCTTCTGCGCCTCGATCACCTCGGCCAGCGGCATCGGTCCGCGTTCGCCGATCTCGTCCTCCAGCGTCTGCGCGGCGCGGCTGGACATGGAGCCCAGAATCTTGGGTCGCAGCTGATCGTCGGCGCCCTTCAGCGCGGGCACCAGCAGCGCGTTGTCCACGCTGCGCATCAGCGTGCCCAGATCCTTGGCGTCCAGCGTGATGAGGTCTGCAAAGGTGAACATCTGATCCTCGATCGCACCGGCCAGGCCCTTGTCGCGCTTGGCCAACGCCTTGATCAATTTGGTGCTGTTCTTCTTGCCGACCAGGTTCATGATCGCGGCGACATCGGATGGCGTGCCGCCGCCGGTATCGACGGGGGCAGAGGATTTGGGTGCCTGAAAGGCGGTCAGCAGCTGCTCGATGGTTTCGATCGCATCCTGGCTCACCTGGCCCAGCGTGGCGAGGCGATACACCACATCTTCCTGCACTTCGATCGGCAGCATTCCGAGCACGGCGGCGGCATTGTCGCTCGACAGGAACGACAGCACCAGCGCGGCGATCTGCGGATGCTCATCCTCGATCATCGCTACAATTTCTTTGGGCGCCATCCATTTGAGCGCCTCCAGGCTGGGCACCGGCTTCTTGGGTGCGGTGCGGCTGATCATGGCCTCGGCCCGCTGTTCGCCCAGCGCGGCGGTGAGCATGGACTGGATCTGCACGTCCGAACGATATCCGATGGTGGTGCGGTGCCGGGCACGGTCAACAAAGCGATCGAGCACCGAGTTGATCTGCTCGGCGCCGACATCGGCGACCGAATACATCACGCTGCTGAGCTGCTGCACCTCATCCGGCTCCAGCCGGGAGAGGATGCCGGCGGCTTCGTCCTCGGAAAACAGCAGCAGCAGGATGGCAGCGGCCTGTTCGTCATTCATCGCGGGCGGGGCGGGGGGCGCCGGCGCGGTGGCCACGGCTGCGTCTGCGGCGGTGGCAGCGGCGGGGAGATCCTGTTCCAGTACATCAGCCATGGACGGGTTCCTTCGGGTTCTTGGCCGTCTTGAGGAGATCGCGCACCACCAGCGTGGCGTGTTCCGGATTCTGCCTGACGAAATTCTGGATCAGCAGCGCACGTTCCTGATAGCTGTGCGCGGCGGTGATCATGTCGAGCGTGATGGGCAGATGATCGTCCGACGTGTCGGTATTGCGGCCGATAGCCCCGGTTTGCGGACGGCCGCCGCCGGTTGCGGCGTTGGTGCCGGCCTTGGCCTCCTTGCGCTTCTTGAGCAGCGGGCGGCCGATGAAGAAGATGAGCGCGAGCGCCACCAGCAAGCCGCTGACGTTGCGCACCACCATGCCGATCCAGCTTGCCTCGTACCAGGGATGGCCCACTTCGGTGATCGGCTGGAAGGAACGCGAGCTGATCTCCACCTGATCGCCGCGCTGGGCGTTGAAACCGATCGCGCCTTTCACCAGTTTCTCGATCGCGGCGATTTCGGCGGGACTGCGCGGTTTGCCGTCGTCACCGTAGGAGATGGCAACCGCAACCGACAGGCGGCTGACATCGCCAGTCGCCTCGCGCACCACGGAGACCTGGCGGCCCAGTTCGAAATTGCGGTTCACCTGCTCCTGGCGCTTCTGCAGGTCGGCGGGGGTGGCGGCGGGATCGCCGAGCTGGTCCTGCACCGTGGCGGCCGCTGCCGGCTGGTCGGACAGCGCGCCGGGGATGCCGCCGGGGGTAGCGCCGGCGCCATCGGCCTCGGCGGTCCAGCTGCGCTGTTCGCTGCGCACGACGCTCTCGTCTTTGGGGAAGGTTTCGCTGGTCGCCTGCCGCTCGGAGAAATCCAGATCGGCGGACACTTCGGCGGCGAAATTGTTGGCACCCACGATCGGTGTCAACAGGGCGGAGAGCGACCGGCGATAGCGATCCTCGATCTGTTCCTGCACCATCAGCTGGCGCCCGGCCTCGCCCATGGGACCGTTGCCGCCGTCTTCGGACAACAGGCGGCCGTTCTGATCGACCACCGACACCCGCTCGGCATTGAGGCCGGAGACGGAACTGGCGACCAGATGGGTGATCGCCTGCACCTGTTCGCGGCCCAGGGTGGCACCGGGAGCAAGATTGAGAACGACAGACGCCGCCGGTTCGTTGCGTTCACGAATGAAGACGCTGGGCGGATCGACCGCCAGGTGCACACGGGCGGTGGTCACGCTGTCGATCGCCTCGATCGAACGCGCCAGATCGGCCTCGCGTGCGCCGCGCAGCTTTTCGGTTTCGACCGCGCGGCTGGCACCCATAGGCATGCTGGAGATCATGCTGTCGCCGTCCGGGGCGCTCTTGGGCAAACCCTGGGCGGCCAGCGTCATTTTCGCGGCGTAATAATCATCCTCTCCCACGGTCAGCGCGCCGGTGTCCCGGTCCAGCTGATAGGGAATGCTGGACGCGTCGAGTGCGGCGGCCACCGCGCCCTTGTCGTTTTCGGGCAGACCGCGGAACAGATCGCGCTGCGGCGGCTCCTGAAACGCCAGCCAGGCCATCGCGGCCATCGCCACCACGCCCAGAAAGCCGATCAGCGGCAGCGATTTGGCAACGGCGGGCTGTGCGAGGAACGCGCGGGCGCGGTCGATGAAGCCGGTGGTGTCGATCGATGTTGCGCCGAAGCCGGTCGGCTGCAGACGCTGCGGGGTGCGGGCCATGGCTGCGCTGCCCATGCCGGCATCGCCGGGGTTTGAGATGGTGACTTCGTTCATATCACACCGGCATGTTCATGATGTTCTCGTAAGCCGAGAGCAGCTTGTTGCGGACCTGCAACGTGGCTTCAAAACCGACCGAGGCCTTCTGCTTGGCCATCATCACCGCGGCGATGTCGGTGGTTTCCCCGGCATCATAGGCTGACGCCGCATCGGCGGCGGCGTTCTGGGTGGCGTTGACCTGACTCAAGGCGTCACGCATCGAAGCGCTGAACGGCGCGCCTGCGGCCTTGCCGGCCGTGGTGATCGTACCGGCACCGCTGCCGATGCCGGGCGCTTCGGTGACGTTCTGGAGCGACTTGTTCTGCTGCAGGATCGCGTTGCGCGCGGCGAGCAGGCTGTTGGTTACGGGTTGCATCGTTCAGTCCTCCTGTATCTTTGGCCGGCTCAGGCGGCTTCGGCCAGATCGCGCATATCGGCGAGCCGGTAGCGCAGGGTGCGCTCGGAAATGCCCAGCAGTTCGGCGGCCTGGCGGCGGTTTCCGTCGGTCTCCTCCAGCGTGGCGCTGATCGCCTCGAACTCGGCCATGCGCGCACGGCTCTGCAGATCGCGGCCGCGCAGCATAAGGTTGGCGGGCGGGGTGGGGTCGGCGCGCGGGGTGGCGGCACGCAGATGGGCAACGGCACTGGCGGAGGCGGGGGAGGTGGCGAGGGAGCGGGTGAACAGCGGCGCGGCGTGCAGGCCAAAATCCTCAGCGGTGATCATAACGCCTTCGCGCAGCACCAGCGCGCGCTGCAGCATGTTGCACAATTCGCGCACGTTGCCGGGGAAGGGATGCGCCATCAAAGCGGTGAGCGCATCGGCCTCGATCCAGGCGAAATCCTGTCCGTCGGCCTGCATCGCCAGCAGCATGGTTGCCGCGATGGCGCACACGTCCTGGCGGCGCTCGGCCAGCGGCGCGATCTCGATCGGCATGACGTTGAGACGCCAGTAAAGATCTTCGCGGAAGCGGCCCGCGGCCACCTCGGCGGCGAAATTGCGGTTCGCGGCGGCGATGATGCGGATGTCCACCGTCACCGCGCGGGTCTCACCCACCGGCAGCACTTCGCCTTCCTGTAGTGCGCGCAGCAGCTTGGCCTGCAATTCCAGCGGCAATTCGGTGATCTCGTCCAGGAACAGCGTGCCGCCGTCCGCCGCGCGGAACAGGCCCTCACTCTCACCGCTGGCACCGGTAAAGGCACCGCGCTTGTGGCCGAACAGCATCGCCTCCACCATGGTGGCGGGCAGGGCAGCGCAGTTGACCGCGACGAACGGCCCTGCGGCCCGCGCGCTCTGGTTGTGGACAAAGCGGGCCATGCCTTCCTTGCCGACGCCGGTGTCTCCCTGGATCAGGACGGCGGCCTCGCTGGCGGCGACGCGGGCGGCATAGCGCATCAGCTTGGCGCTGGCAGGCTCGCCCACGGCGGGACCGCCGCCGCGTACGGCCTCTGCGATCAGCGCGTGGCCAAGCTTCATGTCTGTCCGGCCAAAGGCGATGTGCATCGGCTGGCCATTGGCGGCGGGAACAACGGCGGGCGTACCGTCGCGAAAATCGATCACGATGTCGCGGTGGCAGGCCAGCGCCATGTCGTCGGATGTCAGGATGCGGACGGGGCGGGTGCGGGGTGATCCGGCATCCTTGTCGATCGCCTGCGGATCAATCATGACGGCGGCCAGATGTGCCGACAGCGTCGGCAACATGGCGGCGGCGGCCTTGCTGATGGCGGTGCTGATGATGGTCTTCATAGTCTATCCCCGGTCCTCACGCGGCCAACCCACCGCATCCCATGCAACACAGGGATGCAAGGCGCGTGCCAGTTGCGCAAAGGGGCGGATCGCCGTGGAGCGGGCGGATCGGTGGCGGATATGGGGCGCTGGGCAGGCGTCAAAGCGTCAACGGAAGGTCGCCCCGGCGTCAATAAAATGGCGCCTTTATATATAAGAAGTCTTTGCGGTGCAGAGAGGCGGCAGGCGGTGCCGGGCGACGGCGTGTCCCGCCCCGATAGCGCCCGTGCCGAAAAAAATCGGTTTAAGCGATCGCCGGACCTGCCGTTACCCATTTCGAACCGGCGAACAAACAGACCGGTCTGGGAACAACGACAAGGAATTCATCATGACCGTTATCGGAACCAACATCTCCGCAATGCGCGCCTCGACCGCATCGAACCGCGCCGAAATGGGCCTTTCACAGGCCATCAACCGTCTTTCCACCGGCCAGCGGATCAACTCTGCCGCCGACGACGCAGCCGGCCTCGCCATCGCTACCCGCATGACGTCGGAAGTGCGCGGCCTGACCATGGCAACGCGCAATGCCAACGACGGCATTTCACTGGCCCAGACCGCCGAGGGCGGCATGAACGAGATCACCAACATGCTGCAGCGGATGCGCGAACTGTCTGTCCAGTCCGCCAACGGCACGCTGAGCGATGGCGACCGCGTCAACCTGCAGGCCGAAGTTACCGCCTTGATCGGCCAGATCGGCGATATCTCCAGCCGCACCGATTTCAATGGCGTGAAACTGCTCGACGGCACCAACACGACGCTTTCGATCCAGACCGGATCCAAGGCGGGAGAAAAGGTTGATATCGGCCTGACCAACGTGACCACCACGGCGCTGGGTGTCGATACGATCGACGTCACGACATCCGCCGGAGCGGACGCCGCTCTGGCTGTGCTGTCCACCGCGCTCGACAAGGTGACCACAGGGCAGGCCCAGCTCGGCGCATCGCAGAACCGTCTGCAGGCGACGGTGAGCAGCCTGACCGACCGCGTGACCAATCTGACCGAGAGCCGCAGCCGCATCCAGGACGCCGATTTCTCGGCCGAATCGACCATGCTCGCCAAGTTCCAGATTCTCAGCCAGGCGTCGACCGCGATGCTGGCTCAAGCCAATCAGAGCCAGCAGGGCGTTCTCAGCCTGCTGCGCTGATATTTCGGCCGATGGGCGAATAGAATTCGCCGACCGAAATCAAACTTGCACCCACCGGTCAATACCGGTGGGTGCTTTTGCTATGTTTTTAATGATTTTCCAAAAGAAATATTTAATGATCTCAAAAACAAAATAAATCAATAGACAAGTTTGTTTTCGGCTTAAGTTCGTGAGACAGAAGCCGTTATCTTGTTTGAGGCCGCTGGAATATTTTGGGCTGCCGCAACAGGAACAAAGGATATACCATGACTGTAATCGGAACCAACACCTCCGCAATGCGCGCTTCCACCGCTTCGTCGCGCGCGGAAATGGGCCTGTCCAAGGCCATCGAGCGTCTGTCCACCGGCCAGCGTATCAACTCCGCCAGCGACGATGCCGCCGGCCTCGCCATCGCCACCCGCATGACGTCGGAAGTGCGCGGCCTGAACATGGCCACGCGCAATGCCAATGACGGCATCTCGCTCGCCCAGACCGCCGAGGGCGGCATGAATGAGATCACCAACATGCTGCAGCGGATGCGCGAGCTGTCCGTCCAGTCCGCCAACGGCACGCTGTCTGCCGGCGACCGTACCAATCTGCAAACCGAAGTCACGGCGCTGATCGGTCAGATCGGCGATATCGCCACCCGCACCGATTTTAACGGCGTCAAGCTGCTCGACGGTACCAACACCGCCACCGGCGTCAACATTCAGACCGGGTCCAAGGCAGGCGAACAGGTAAACGTTGCACTGGCTGACGTGACCGCGGCGACGTTGGGCGTAGCGACGCTCGATATCAGCACGGCCGCCGGTGCGGACTCCGCACTGACCGCGCTGTCCGGCGCGCTCGACACGGTGACCACGGCGCAGGCCAGCCTGGGTGCTTCGCAGAACCGTCTGCAGGCTACCGTCAGCAGCTTGACCGACCGCGTGACCAACATCTCGGAAAGCCGCAGCCGCATCCAGGACGCCGATTTCTCGGCGGAATCGACGCAGCTCGCCAAGTTCCAGATCCTGAACCAGGCGTCGACCGCCATGCTGGCCCAGGCGAACCAGAGCCAGCAGGGCGTGCTCAGTCTGCTGCGTTAATCGAAAAATATTTCGGCGCGCGTTTGGCGCCGGTTCCCAAGCGAAACGCCCGCCGGACTGTTCCGGCGGGCGTTTTGGCGCTTAAGTCCCACCGCCAGAAATTGTCCGTCCGGGTCAGCCGATCTGGCTGGCGAGCTTCTTGCGCATGCTGTCCAGCGCGCCCTTCTTGATCTGGCAGATGCGCGCGGCGGTAACGCCCAGCACCGCGCCGATCTCCTCCAGGTTCAGCTCCTCAACGAAGAACAGCTGCAGCACCGTCTGTTCGCGCTCGGTCAGCAATCCGATGCCGGCCTGCACCAGCCCGGCCAGCTGATCGCGCTCCATCGCCACGTCCGCGCCCTCATCATCGGATGCGAACCAGATGCTGTGTTCGGAATAGACCTCGTCCATCGATTCCATCTGGATATCGGCGGCCTGATCGAAGCGTGCGAGAAAATCGGCTGGAGTCAGACCCATTTCGGCGGCGAGTTCGCCTTCGCTGGGGCTGCGCCCGCCGCGTTTCATCAGCTTGTCCTGCGCGCGACGCAGCGCTTTGCGGAAATCCAGCGCGGAGCGGCACAGGTTGCTGTGCGCGCGCAAGTGATCAATCATCGCGCCGCGCACGCGGGTGCCGGCGTAGGTGGAAAACTGGTGGCCCTGATCTTCGTAGCGCTTGGCCGCCTCGATCAGCGCGATCAGGCCGAACTGGATCAAATCCTCCACCTCGATGCTGGCGGGCGCGCGGCCGGCAACGTGCCAGGCGATCTTGCGGACCAGCGGGATATGGTCCTCGATCAACTGCTGCGGCATGTGCCGCGCGGGGTTGCGGCCGTAGGTCAGGCCGGGGCTGGTCTGGAAGTTCATGTCCGCGCGCCTTTCAAAGCTGCCGGGTCAAAGCTGCCGGGTCAAAGCTGCCGGGTCAAAGCTGGGTGAAGCTGTGTTTGGCCGGCGCGGCGGGCGCGGGCTGTTCCGCGCCGCCGACGGTGGCGATCACTTCGACCGGTTTGTCGTCCGGCAGCTCGCGGAAGCTGAGCACCGGGGTATCGGGGAAGCGCGGTCTGAGCAGGTCCGACAGCGCCTTGCGCGCGGCCGGCGAGGTGACCAGCGCGAAGCTCTGCTGGCGCAGCATCAGGCGATGGCTCGATTCCTCGATCGCGGTCAAAATACGCTGGCCCAGGCCCGGCTCGATCGGGAAGCTGGCATCGCCCGCCACCTTGATCGACTGGGCGAGGAGGCCCTCCAGCTCGGGGTCGAGCGTGACCACGGGCAGCGGCATGCTGACAGGGACGAGCGACTGGATGATGATCGATCCGATGCGCTGGCGCACCCGCTCGACGATCAGCGGAATATCGGTGGTGCCGTCGCCGGTCGCCTCGACCATGGCCGAACAAAGCCGGCGGAAATCCTTGAGCGGTACGCCCTCGATCAGCAGCGCACGGCAAACGGCGGATACCGCGAACAGCGACAAGGCCTTGGGGCTCAGCCCCTCGACCAGTTCGGGCGCGCGGTCCTTCAGATTGTCGAGCAGCATCTTGGTCTCGTCCATGCCGAACAGCTGCGCGGCATTGAGGCGGATCATGTGGTTGAGATGGGTGGCCATGACGGTGGATGCGTCGACCACGGTATAGCCGGACACGATCGCCTCGGGCCGCTTGTCGGGAGAAATCCAGCGGGCATCCATGCCGAAGGTGGGGTCCTTGCAGATGCGGCCATCGACTTCCTCGTCAATATCGCCGCTGTCGATGGCCAGCATATCCTCGGGCCAGATCACATCCTCGCCGATCACGGTGCCGCCGATGGTGATGCGATAGGCATTGGGGTCCAGCGTGAGATCATCCTTGATGCGCACCAGCGGAATGACAAAGCCGAGCTCTTTGGACAGCTGCTTGCGGATGCCGGTCACGCGCTTCATCAGCGGCGCATCCTTGCGTTCATCGACCAGCGGGGTGAGCGCATAGCCCACTTCGATGCCGAGCATCGCCTCGTCCGACACGTCGCTCCAGTGGATCTGGTTGGGGTTGGGGGCGGGGGCCTCCTCGGGTGTTTCCTCGGGCACGGGGCGCGAGAAGCGGTAAGCGAGATAACCGGCCACTGCGGCGGCGGGCAGGATCACCATGTGCGGCATGCCGGGCAGGACGCCCAATATGGTCAGGATCGCGGCAACGGGGATCCATGCCTTGTGCGATCCGAATTGCGAGGCAATCTGCCCGGGCAGATCGAACGGGGAGGCGACGCGGGTGACGATGGCCGCGGCGGCGATGGAGAGAAGAAGCGCGGGCACCTGCGCCACCAGCGCATCGCCAATGGCCAGCATGGTGTAGGTGGATGCCGCCTCGGCGATCGGCAGATCGTGACTGACCACGCCCAGCACGATACCGCCAACGATGTTGATGACCAGGATCAGGACGCCCGCGATCGCGTCGCCCTTCACGAACTTGCTCGCACCGTCCATCGAACCGTAGAAATCGGCCTCTGTCGCCACGTCGACACGGCGCTGCTTGGCTTCTTCGGGCGTGATCAGGCCCGCGCCCAGATCGGCGTCGATCGCCATCTGCTTCCCGGGCAGCGCGTCCAGCGTGAAACGCGCGCTGACTTCGGACACGCGGCCCGCGCCCTTGGTGATGACGACCATGTTGATGATCATCAGGATGGCAAAAACAAACAGGCCCACCACATAATCGCCGCCGATCAGCATGCTGCCAAACGCCTCGATCACATGGCCGGCCGCGTCGCCGCCTTCATGGCCGGACACCAGCACCACGCGGGTGGAGGCGACGTTGAGGCCGAGCCGCAGCAGCGTGGCGAACAGCAGGACCGTCGGGAAGCTGGAGAAATCGAGCGGCTTGGACGCGTTCAGCGCCACCATCAGCACCGCGAGCGAAATCATGATGTTGGTAATAAACCCGATATCGAGCACGAAGGCCGGCACCGGCAGGATGAGGAACACCACCAGCAGCAGCGTGGCCAGCGGAAGCAGCGCGGAGCGGACGTCGAACAGGGCGCCCATGGCGTTGCCAGACTTGGGGGAAGAAACGGCTTTCATATGGGGTATCAGGCTCCCATCGATGCGAGCAGCATATAAGCCAGACGCGCATTGTCATTACGGTTGAGATCGGTGCCCGAAGGCGCGGTGCGCTGGCTGGCCAGGCGCAGATAATCAGCCGGCTGGACGTACGGCATATCCTTGCCGCCCGGCCGATCGCTGCCGCCCATAGGCACGTCCGCGCCGCCGCCCAGCTTGGCGGCGAAGCGGTTGCGGATCTCGTCGAAGCTGCGCATCCGGCCGCCCGCGGCATAGAAGATATTGCGGTTGGCGCCGGCGGCCTTGCCGAACAGCGGAGCGGCGGCGGCGTCCGGATTGCTGGCGTGGGCGGACAGGAACTTGCTCGCCCCGCCCGCGCCCAGGAAATGCGCCAGATAGAGATCGACCGGCGCGGTTTCGCGGCCTAGCCGCTGCTCCAGATAATCCTTGTTGTCGGACGCGAACTCGCCGGCCATCGCCGCGGCGACCTCGGGGTTCTTGCGCAAATCGAGGATCGCCTGACGCATCTGCGGATCGGCCACGCTAAAGCGTCCGCGCCCGTCCCGGCTGATCGCGTTGGAGGCCCAGTCGAGCCCGTGATTGGCCCCGTGCTGATCGATCACGGAGAGCCAGCTCTGGCTGACGAACTGATACAGGCCCGTGGCCGAGCTCGTCGGCGCCTTGGCATTGGGGTTCATGCCGCTCTCGATGCGGGCCTGGCCCATCAGATAATCGAAATCAATACCCGTGCGCCTGGCCGACTGCGCGATGGCGCGGGTAACGCGGTCCGCGCTGCCGCTGACGAAGCTGTTGATTGCCGGTGGCATACGCCGTCTCCTGTTTCACGAGGGAGATCAGCAAGAGCCGTGCCAAGTTGGCGAAGGAGCGCCCGGCAGAGCAAGCGGCATCGCGCGGGGTGCGCCAAGGGATGAGGAGGGGGAGCGGGGCGTCCCCGGGGGAGCGGTGATGGCCGCCGCGCCGCAACCTGGGCGCCGGCAAAGGCGCGGGTCTTCAGGCGGCGCGCGGGCCGTAGCGCAGCTGGCCACTGTCGCAGCCGAGCATCTCCAGACGCTGTCGGGTGTTGTCGGTCAGCACACGCAGACGATGGGCCGCGGCGTGCGAAAGCTTGCCGATCCGCTCGATCGCGGCGCGCGCTTCGTCGTTGGCGTAGAGCGTGGGCAGGGCCTGCATGTCGTCGATCAGCCCCGACAGGCGCCGCGTGGCATCGAGGATGTCCTGCGCGTCGGCGGCGTCAAGCGCCGCGATCAGCTGCTCCTGGGCCGCATGGATATGCTGGACGTTCATGGATGTCAGTTCTCGCCGAACAAATCGAGCGCGATCATCTTCTGCGCCAGCTTTTGCGGATCGAGCAGATAGCGCCCTTCGGCAATGGCGGCGCGAAGGGCGTCGACCTTCGCCTGGTCGATCGGCGCGCCTTGCTGGGCGAGCACGCTGGCATCCGACTGGCGCACGCCGGTCTCATCGCGAAGGCCGCGCGTCGCGGACAATGCCGAGACCCCCATGCTGTCGCCCGTGCCACGGGTCGCCGCCGTGGAAACGGGGCTGTAGCCATTGGAACGATCGATCTTCATGATACCCTCTTTCAGCTTGTCCCAAGTGGTAACGGCAGCTTTGTCCGGACCTTAAGAAATAGTTTTTGCGTTACTGCAGCTGGACCTCGGTGCCGGATTCCATTTCCCGGTTCAGGCCCTCAAGATTTCAGACCTTACGCGCTCAGACCTTAAAATCTCAGGAATTAAGATCACAGGCCTTAAGATTTCAGGTGCCCGGCACCGTCACCTCGCCAATGTCGGTCACCCGCGCGAGCACGGGCTTGGACGAACGGTCCGCCCGGACCGAGACAAGATCGCCGATCCGGCCGTCCTTGTCCGCGATCATGGTGCGCGACAGGCTGTATCCATGGCCTTCCACAGTCAGGCGGACGGCCTGCCCGCGGCTGACGGCGTCGCGCTCCTCGCGCGCCGGTGCAGCGGAAGTTGCGGCGCCGCCGCGCGCGGTGTTTGCTGGCCCGCCAGCGCCTGTCAGCAGCGGCACACGGATCGCCCAGCCGAGCGGCTGGCAGCGGATTACTGCGGCCCCCATCACCGGGCCGGATATCTCGGGCGCTTCGGGGCATGCCTTCAGCTTCAGCCGCCGATCGACCGGCGCACGCGCGCCGCCGGGTTCGCCGATAGCGGCGCCCATCGTGGCAGACACCGCAACGTCGAGCGCGGTCAGATCCTGGAACGGCGCAGCCAGCGCGGGCGCGGCGGTCATGGCGATGGTCAGGGCCAAGAAGGCGGGGCAAGGGCGGGTCGTGATCATCCTGTGGTCCGATCGGGTGGTTGAGGTCCGATCGGTCTCAAGCAAGGGTCGTGCCATAAGCCGCGCCGGAGCGGCGGCGGTTTTCTGATCAGGGGGGCGCTCCGGGTTTGCCGGCGGTGATGGTGATGCCGGGCCACCTGGCGTTTCCGCCCGGCATCATGGCGGCAATGTCGTTGGCGGGGTGCCCGGCCGCCTCGAACGCGTGCATGATCGCGCCGGTGCGGGCCGCCGCGCGTTCCCATGCGTCCAGACGTCCGCCGACGGCCATCGGCTCGGGCGTGACCGCCACCAGAAGGCTGCGTCCGGCCGATCGCCGCGCCATTGCCGCGATCCACTGGCGGCCGGACGGAGACAGCCGCGCCTCTTCCGGTTCGAACAGGCGTGCGATCGGCACGGTGACGCCGGGGCCATCGTCGCTCGCGGGATGCGGCACCTCGGCGGCGGAGGCCGTCGCCATATGCTGCTGATATTCCGCAATCAGCGCGACCGACCCAAGCAGGATCAGCGTCAGATCGATAAAGCCGAGCAGCGAGCGGTTCGCCATCGTCATCAGGCAACCGCCTTGAGCGCCGGATGGGCGGATGGACCGCCGGTTCTGGCGACGTGCGGCGGTGCGCGATCAGGATATTCCCGCCGCGCCAGCGCCAGCAGCCGATCGGCCACCGCCTCGCGCCAGGCCGCCTCGCGCGCGGCTGCCAGTTGCAGACGCCGCGCCATCGGTCCGGCCACGATATGCGCAAAGATCAGGCCGTAGAGACTGGTGAGCAGGCACATCGCCATGCCCGCGCCGATGCCGTCCACTCCGTCCATCGCCGCAAACATCTGCACCAGCCCCAGCACCGTGCCGAGCATGCCGAGCGCGGGCGCGGCGTCGGCGATATCGTTCCACGTACGCGTGCCCGCCGCCCGGTCCGCCGCCTCGCGGTCCAGCAGCGCGCGCACGGCGCGGGCATAGCTTTCATAATCGGGCTGATCGGACATCATGATGCCCAGACTATGGGTAAAGGCGCACGAACTGGGGCCGCGATCGGCGCAGCTCACCCCGCGCCGCGCCACGATATCCTCCACCACCAGCGCCGCAAGCCGGGCGTTCTCGCCCTCCCGCCGGCCGCCGACCAACCGCGCCGCGCCGCGCACGCCCTCCAGGAAACCGGCATGTCCGTTCTGGATCCAGGCGATGAGCAGACAGCCGAGGCCCACCAGCGCCAGCGCGCCGGGATCGAAATATTGGCTGAGCGTCATCGGGCCGATCGAACTGAGCATGGCGGTCCTTTCCGTTGCAGACGCTGGCACGGCGGCGGTCGTGGGAGCCCTCGTCCGGGGGGCGGCAAGATTTTGCCGGGCGGCATATTTTTGCCGGTTTTGGTCCGGCAGACGCGCGAAATGGCGGAAAATCGCGGCAAATAAGCGCTGGAGGCGGATTGGCACGCCCTTTGCTTATCCATTCCCGGAAATCCTTTTGCCACGGCTGTACAACGGCAGACGGCGGCAAGGCTTAAGCAGGAAACGCATTATGGCGGACAAAATTTTCGGTATCCACGGGGACGCGCTGCAACTGCGGGCGCAGCGACTGTCCATGCTGGCCTCCAACATCGCGAACGCCGCGACGCCCGGATATAAAGCGCGCGATCTCGACTTCGAAAAGGCAATGAAGGAAGTGCGCGGCGGCGGCACCGCCGACAGCGCGATGACCGGCAACGCCGGGTACCGCATCCCGCTGCAACCCTCGCTCGACGGCAACACGGTCGAGCTGTCCACCGAGCAGACGCTCTTCGCGGAGAACGCGGTTGGCTATTCGACCACGCTCTCGTTTCTCGAAGCGCGCGTGAACACGCTTACCCGCGCCATCAGAGGGGAATGATCCATGCCCGCACCGATCAAACAGGCAACTATGAACATCTTCGATATTTCGGGCCGCGCGATGTCCGCGCAGCTGACCCGGATGAACACCACCGCGTCCAACCTCGCCAATGCGCGCACCACCTATAGCAGCGCGGCAGAAGCATATCGTGCGCTGAAGCCGGTGTTCCGTACCGCGACCGGCGGCAACGGAATCGCCACCGTGGACGTCGAAAAGGTGGTGCAATCGAACACCGAGCCGAAAATGCGGCACGATCCCACCAATCCGCTGGCCGATGCCGACGGCAACGTCTGGGACGCAGGCGTCGATGAAGCAGCCGAGCTGATCGATATGATCGAGACCGCCCGGCAATATCAGAACAATGTGCAGGTGATGCAGACCGCCAAGTCGCTGATCCTCGATACCGTAAGGATGGGCAAATGAGCAGCGTAACCAGCACTTTACCGCCAGGCCTGACGCAGGCCCAGCCAAGCAATGCGACGGGCGGCGGATCGCTCGACCAGACGTCATTCCTCCAGCTGATGACCGCGCAGCTGAAATTCCAGGACCCGTTCAAGCCGGTCGATAATCAGGCGATGGTCGGTCAGATGGCGCAATTTTCCAGCGTCGCGGGCATTGCCGAGATGAACGCATCGCTCAAATCCATCGCGGGCGCATTCTCCGGATCGCGCCTTTCCGAAGCCTCGCAGTTCATCGGCAAGTCCGTGCTGGCCGACGGCAAGGTTGCCGCCATGGGGCCGGATGGGCTCTATCGCGGCGAGATTGATCTGGCCGGGCCGAGCGACAAGCTGACCATCGAACTGATCGACGCCGACGGCACCGTGGTGCGCAGCGCCGCCGCTGGCCCGGTGGCCGCGGGCAAGCTGCCCTTCGCCTTCCAGAGCGTGGACGCCAGCGGCCAGCCGCAGAACCGCGGCAACCTTACCGTGCGCGTATCGGGCGGTGTGGCAAGCTCGACCGCAACCTGGCTGCCGGTCAGCGCCGTCGGCCTGTCGGCTGCGGGCACCGGCGCCGTGCTAACCACGCCGGCCGGCCCCGTGGACGTGTCCGCGGTGCGCGGTGTCGGCTGACGACACAGCACAGAATTTTTCCCGCAATCTTCCCGCATCCGATTTCTACCAAGGAGCTATAGTCATATGTCCTTCCTTACCTCGCTCAGCGGCCTCAAAGCGGCCCAGTCCGATCTTTCGGTGGTGTCCAACAACATCGCCAACAGCAACTCGACCGGTTTCAAGAAAAGCCGGGCGCAGTTCGGCGATCTGTTCGCCGCTTCGCCGACGCAGGCCACCAAGATGATCGCGGGCCAGGGCGTGCAGATGCAGGGCATCACCCAGCAGTTCACCCAGGGCACGCTGGAATCGACCGACCGCACGCTCGATCTCGCGGTGGCGGGCGAGGGCTTTTTTACGGTCAAGAGCCCGTCCTCCACGGCGGCGATCACCTATACCCGCAACGGGTCGTTCACCGTGAACAACGACCGCGAAGTGGTCGACGCCACCGGCAACATCATCCAGACCTTGCCGGTCGACGCCAATGGCGACATCACATCGAACAACCAGGCCGATCTCACCAGCCTCGTGCTGCCGCAGACCGATCCGAACGATCCCAACGCGGTGCTGGCCAATATTGCCGTGGGCACGAACGGCGTGATCACCGCCACCTTCTCCAACGGCAACCAGCAGGCGCTGGGAGCGCTGGCGATGGCCAGTTTCACCGCGGTTGAAGGCCTGCGCCCCGTTGGCGATGCGCATTGGCAGGCGACCGGCACGTCCGGCCTCGCTGCGCTGTCGCAGGCCGGCACCGGGCCGCTGGGCACGGTGCGCTCGGGCTCGCTCGAGACCGCGAATGTCGACATTACCGAGGAGCTGGTCTCGCTCATTTCGGCGCAGCGCAATTTCCAGGCCAACGCGCAGGCCATCGAGACCGCCAACAAGATGACGCAGACGATCGTCAACCTTCAGGTCTGATCGATCCGATAACCGATAGCAGCCCTAAGTCAGGAGTTCCCCATGGATAGGATGGTCCATCTCAGCCTTCGCGCGATGCAAGGGGTGATGAATCGCCAGACCGCGATCGCGCATAATATGGCGAACGCGGACACCACCGGCTTTCGCGCCGAAGTGGTGAGCGCGCAGGCGCAGTATATCCGTGGGGAGGGGCTGCAGAGCCGCGCCACCGTGAACGAATATGTGCTGGCCGCCGACATGAACCCCGGCGCGGTGAAGGAGACGGGTCGCCCGCTCGACATCGCGCTGGGCGGCGACAGCATGCTGTCGGTGCAGGCCCCCAATGGCGACGAGGGCTATACCCGCCGCGGCGATCTGATGATGAACGAAAGCGGCCTGCTCACCACCGGAGACGGGTTTCCGGTGCTGGGTGAGGGCGGCCCGCTGGTCGTGCCCGCGGCCGACAGCGTCAGGATATCGGATGACGGCGGCGTGTGGGTCGTGCCCAAGGGCGGTGACCCGAACCAGCCGCAGGAGATCGACCGCCTGCGCATCACCAGCCCCAAGGGCAGCGAGATCGTGAAGGGCGCGGATACCCTTTTCCGGGTTAAGAATGGCGGCGCGCTCCCGTCAGATCCTGATGCAAGGCTGCAAAGCGGTGCGTTGGAAGGATCGAACGTCAACATGACCCAGGCGCTGGTCGATATGATCGAGGCCAGCCGCGCCTACGAGGCGCAGGTCAAGCTGCTCACCACCGCCAAGGAGATGGACGATGGCGGCGCGAGCGTGATGCAGATGCCGCGATGATCGCGGCCCCAACATGCCGCCGCGCTAAACCCAGTTCCAACGGAGACCAGAAACCATGAGCAATTCCGCCTTGCAAGTCGCCCGCACCGGGCTCGACGCACAAAACACCAAGATGCGCGTGATCGCCAACAACCTGGCCAACGTGAACACCACAGGATTCAAGCGCGATCGCGCGCAGTTCGAGACGCTGGCCTATCAGCAGGTCGTGCAAAAAGGCGCTGCCGCCGATCAGCAGAACAAATATGCCGTCGGCCTGTCGCTCGGCACCGGCGTCGCCATTTCCGGCACCGCGCGGATCGATACGCAAGGATCGCTGCAGACCACCGGCAACGCGATGGACCTGGCGATCGAGGGATCGGGTTATTTTCCCGTTTCGCTGCCCGACGGCGGCACCGCCTATACCCGCGCGGGCAATTTCAATCTGACCGCCGACGGCACGATGGTGACCAGCGACGGACTGCCGCTGCAGCCGCAGATCCAGGTGCCGCAGGGGGCGACCGCCGTCACCATCGGTGCGGATGGCACGGTGTCGGCTACGCTGGCCGGGCAGGCCGAACCCAATGAGCTCGGCAAGATCGAGCTGGCGAACTTTGTTAACGGTGCCGGTCTAGAGTCGATCGGCAACAACCTGCTGAAGGAGACCGCAGCCAGCGGCGCGGCTATCACCGGGGCTGCGGGACAGGACGGCCGCGGCGTGCTGCGGCAGGGTGCACTGGAGGGATCGAACGTGAACATCGTCGAGGAACTGGTCGACATGATCGAGACCCAGCGCGCGTACGAGGTGAATTCCAAGATGATCAAGGCGACCGACGAGATGCTCCAGTTCGCCAATCAGCAGCTTTGAGGATGATGCCCGTCATGACCACATCTCCGCTCCGTGCCCCCATCCGCAACATCGCGCTCCTGCTTGCCGCCGCGCCGCTGCTGGCGGCCTGTCTCGGCGATCAGCAGGCACGGCCCGATCCGGCCTATGCCGCCACGCTGCCGGCCCCGCAATATATTGTGCCGGTTGCGGCGGCGGGTGGCTCGATCTTCCAGGCCACCGCGGGCTATGCCCCGCTCACCTCCGGCGCCCGCGCCGCGCGCGTTGGCGATTTGCTGGCGATTGCGCTGGTCGAACGGACGCTGGCGGTAAAATCGAACAGCGCCAATGTCGACCGGTCGGGCAATTTCGGCATCACCCCGCCCACCACAGGACCGCTGGCCCTGTTCGACCCCACCGACATCAGCGTTGGCGGCGGAACCACGTTCAAGGGCGGCGGCAGCGCGCAGCAGAGCAATGCGCTCACCGGCCAGATCAGCGTCACCGTGGCGCAGGTCTATCCCAACGGCACCATGCTGGTGCGCGGCGAAAAGCTCATCCGCCTCAACCGCGGCGACGAATATGTTCGTTTCAGCGGCCTGGTACGCACCGCCGATATCGGGCCGGAGAACGTCGTGCCCTCCAGCCGCGTTGCCGATGCGCATATCGATTACGGCGGCGCGGGAGAGATCGCGCAGGCCAGCAAACAGGGTTGGCTGCAAAAATTCTTCAACATAGTGAGCCCCTTCTGATGCCGCGTCTGCACGCCATCGCCGCGCGTTTCGTGCTGGTCCTGGCCAGCGCTATGCTGCTGCTGCCGCAAAGCGCTTCGGCGGACCGGATCAAGGATCTGGGCGGCTTTCAGGGTCTGCGCATGAACCAGCTGACCGGCTATGGCATCGTGGTCGGCCTGGCCGGCACGGGCGATGACAGCCTGGAATATGCCACCGTGGCGATGAAGGGGGTGACCACCCGTTTCGGCCTCACGCTGCCGCCGGGCGTCAATCCGGCCACCAAGAATACCGCCGCCGTGCTGGTGACGGCCGAGCTTCCGGCCATGTCCAAGCCCGGCCAGCGGATCGACATTACCGTATCTGCTATCGGCAAGGCCAAATCGCTGCGCGGCGGCACGCTGATCATGATGCCGCTGCTGGGCGCCGATGGGCAAATCTATGCCATGGCGCAGGGTAATCTGGCGGTCGGCGGGCTGGGCGTGGAGGGCCGCGACGGTTCCACCACCACGGTCAATATCCCCTCGGTCGGCCGGATTGCGGGCGGCGCGACGGTTGAGCGGCTGGTCGACACCGGGTTCGAGCAGAGCCCCTATCTCACCTTCAATCTGGCGCAGGCCGATCTTACCACCGCGCTGCGCGTGGCCGATGCGATCAACGCCAAGGTTGGCGAGGACCTGGCCGCCGCAAACGACGCGGTGTCGATCAGCATTCGCGCACCCACCGATCCGCAATCGCGCGTCATGCTGATGGGCGCGATCGAGAATATGGAGGTTATTCCGGCCGATGCGCCCGCGCGCGTGATCGTCAACGCGCGCACAGGCACCGTCGTCATCAATGGCGCGGTGCGGATCAGTCCGGCGGCGGTCAGCCACGGATCACTCACCGTGCGCGTGCAGGAGACGCCTACCGTGGTGCAGCCGGCGCCGTTTGCCAACGGCCGGACCGCGGTGGAAGAGCGCAGCGACATCTCGATCCAGCAGGAGCCGGTCTCGGCGTTCATTGCGCGCGGTGCCTCGCTGTCCGAAATTGTCCAGTCGATCAACGCGATCGGTGCAAGCCCGAGCGATCTGGCCGCCATTCTGGAGGCGCTGAAACAGGCTGGCGCGCTGAAGGCGGAGCTGATCATCCTGTGACCGGCACGATCGCCTCTACCGGTTCCGCCGCTGTCTCTACCGCTGCCGTTTCCGGCGCTGACACGGTCCGGCCGCCGCAAAGCGCGGAGCTGCGCAAGGCAGCGGACGCGTTCGAGGCGGTGTTCCTGCGGCAGATGATCGGATCGATGCGCAGCGCCGGTCAGGGCGATGATCTGTTCGGCAACCAGGGCACCGAGCAGTTTCGCGACATGCAGGATTCGCGCATGGCCGATGCCATGGCCAAGAACAATGATTTCGGCATCGCCGAGCTGCTTCTGAAACAGTTCGAGGGCACATTGTGAGCAGTCTTCTCAACATCGGCCGATCGGCCCTGCGCAGCTATTCCACCGCGCTCGATACCGTGTCGCAGAACATCGCCAACAGCGAGAACGGCGATTATGTGCGCCGCAACGTCATGCTCAGTGATGCCACCGTCACCGGATCGCTGAACCCGCTCTATTCGGTGCAGAGCGGTCTCAGCGGCGTGCGCGTGGGCCAGATATCACGCTCGGGAGACGAATTTCTCGAAGCCTCGGTGCGGCTGAGCGGAGCCGCGCTGGTGCGCTCCGAAACGTTGACGAGCTGGCTGGGTTCGGTCGAAACCGGGCTCGACAATGCCGGCGAACATGTCGGTACGCGCCTCGCCAACTTTTATGCGCGCGCGGAGGAACTGTCCGCCGTGCCGTTCGACAATGCGCTGCGCGTGACCTTTTTGAACGAAATCAACGCCACCGCCGAAACCTTCCGGCGTACTGCGGGCAATCTCGATCTGGCGATCGACCAGATGGGTCAGCGCGCCGGGGCCGAACTGGCCGGGCTCAACCAGTCGCTGGCCGATCTGTCCCGCGTCAATCTGGACCTGCGGCGCACTCCGCCCGGTTCGCAGGCCCATGCCGGGCTGCTCGATACGCGTGACGCCGCGCTGGCCGTGATCAGTGAGCGGATCGACGCCGACATCGCGTTTGGCGATAATGGCACGGCCACCATCCGCTACGCCGGACAGACGATTTCGGGCATCGGCACGTCGGCCACGCTCTCCACTTCGTTCAACGCAGACGGCAGCTTTGCCGTGCTGGTGGACGGGCAGGCCGGCAAGGTGCCGGCCAACGGCATGCTCGCCGGGCTCAGCCGGGCGCGCAGCGCGGCCACCAACGATCTCGCCAGGCTCGACACGCTGGCCGAGAAATTCTCGGCGCAGGTGAACGACTGGCAGGCGAACGGCCGCACCGATGCCGGCGCGCCGGGCAAGCCGCTGCTCACCACCGGCGGCGGCGCCGGCGCCATCACCCTGATCCCCGCCGACGCGGCCGATCTGGCAGCGGCGGACGCAGCCGGCAGACCCAATGGCAATCTGCTCGCCCTTGCGGGGTTACGCAGCACCGGCGCGGTGGAGCAGAACTGGAACCAGCTGATGTCCGCGCACGCCAACCTGATCCTGTCCGCCAAGAACGAGGGCGCGGCGGCCAGCGCGCTGGACCGGAACGCCCGCAGCAACCGCGACGCGGTGTCGCGCGTCGATCTGGACCGGGAAACCGCCGATCTCATCCGCCTGCAGCAGGCCTATGAAGCGGCCAGCCGCGTCATTCAGGTTGCGCGGGAGACCACGCAATCCATCCTCAACATCTTCTGATCAAATAAGGCGGCCCAGTCATGATCAACTCGATCAATCGCAATCGCCCCACCGAACCGGTGCAGGCCCAGCTCGATCTGGCACAGGCCATCGCCAGGCAGCAGGCCGCGATTTCCAGCGGCAAGCGTATCACGCAGCCATCGGACGATCCGCAGGGCTGGCTGGAGGTGTCGTTGCTGGCCCGGCAGCAGGGCAACGAAGGCGCCTGGACCGCCAACATCAGCCGCGCCGAGACGCGCGCCGTACAGGCCGAATCCAGCATGGGCGAACTCTCCAACGGGCTGATCCGCGCCAAGGAACTGATCGTCCAGGCCAACAATGACGCCATCAGCAGCGTGAACCGCGAAGGAATCGCCATCGAACTGGAGGGCCTCCTCTCCAATTTCCGCGACATCCTGGGCCAAGACGATCCGTTCGGCGGCAAATTGTTCGCCGGCGTACCGATCGAGGTGCCAATCGGCGGATCGCGCAACGTGATCGCGGCGCCCACTCTGGCGCGCCTGTCGCAAGGCATCAGCGACGGAAGCGGCGGCAGCCTGACGATCGAGGGCGTCATGCAGGCGGCCATCGACGCGGCGCGATCCGGCACCAACGCCGATCGCGAGGCCAGCCTGACCCCGCTCGACACATCGCTCGATCATATCGCATCAATGCTGACCGAACAGGGCGTGGCGCGCGGCCGGCTGGAAAGCGCACGCTCGCAGTTCACCGAGAGCGGCCTGGTGCTGGTCGAACGGCGCAAATCGATCGAGGAAGTCAATATCAGCGAGGCGATCACCCGGTTGCAGGCGCTCGACATCTCGCTGCAGGCCGCGCAGGCGGTCTACGCCAAGATCACCCAGCGATCGCTGATGGACTATCTGCGATAACCGCGGCGTGCGATAACCGCGGCGTGCGGCGCGAAACGGCTTAAGCCCGCCCGCACCGCACCGTTAACCCTCATGGACCGGTAAGGCGCATGGCGCATTGGCCGGGCGCGATCGGTGGCTTTCGCCGCCGGCAGTAGCAAGGACACAAGCCCACCATGATGCCAGCAATCGGCCTTGTCATATTGATCGTCATGGTATTCGGGGGCTTCATCCTGTCGGGTGGCAATATCGGTGTGGTGCTCCATGCCCTGCCGATCGAGATGATGGTGATCGGCGGCGCGGCCGTGGCGGCCATCGTTACCGGCAACAACGGCGCCGAGCTGAAGGCGCTGGGCGGCGGGTTCGCCAAGGTGTTCAAGGGCCCCAAATTCAAACGCCAGGATTATCTCGACTGTATTTTCCTGTGCGGCAAACTGATGAAGATGCTGCGCGCCGAAGGCCCCGTCGCGCTGGAACCGCATGTCGAGGATCCTCAGAACAGCGCGGTGTTCGCCGAATTTCCACGGCTGCTGGCGGACAGGACACTCACCGCGCTGATCTGTGACAGCCTGCGCCTCGTGGTCGTTTCGTCGGGCGATCTGGATCCCTATTCGGTCGAGGAAGTGGTCGATCAACATCTCAAGACGCATCACAAGGAAGTGATGGGCCCGGCCGACAATCTGCAGTGGCTGGCCGACGCGCTGCCCGCGCTCGGCATCGTGGCCGCCGTGCTGGGCGTGGTGAAAACCATGGGCGCGATCGATCAGCCGCCCGAGGTTCTGGGCGAGATGATCGGCTCCGCACTGGTCGGCACGTTTCTGGGCGTGCTTCTGGCCTATGGCATCGTGGGTCCCATCGCCAACCGGGTGAAGGCGATCATCGAGGAAGACCACAAGATTTACGAGGTCGCCAAACAGATCATCATCGCCAGCCTGCACGGTCATCCGCAGCCGCTGGTGATCGAGGCGGCGCGTTCGGGCCTGAACCACGCCAACCAGCCCAGCTTTGCCGATGTGTTCGACGGCCTCAGGGCACGCTGACCCATGGCCAGCCGCGTCTCGCCGTCCAATCTGCGCCCGATCATCATCAAAAAGATCATATCGGAAGACCATGGCGGCCATCACGGCGGCGCGTGGAAAGTCGCCTATGCCGATTTCGTGACGGCGATGATGGCGTTCTTTCTTTTGATGTGGCTGCTGGGCGCGACCGACGAGGACCAGCGCAAGGCGATCGCCGATTATTTCGCGCCGACGCTGATCGAGTTCAAGCAGTCCAGCGCCGGGTCCGACGGGCCGTTCGGCGGTGAGGCGCTGATGTCGCGCGATAATTATCCCAAGGCCCCCGGCCAGACGGGCAACCGCGCGATGACGGTGCCGCAGGCCGCCACCGGCAGTCAGGACGGCGTCGACCAGTCAGCCCGCGCCGAGCAGGACCAGCGCTTCGACGCGATTGAAAAGGAAATTCGCAAGCGGTTGGAGAGCGATGCGGCGCTGCGCCAGCTGGCCGCGAACATCCGCTTCCTGAAAACGCCCGAAGGTTTGCGCATCGAAGTGGTCGACGCCGCCGATTTTGCCATGTTCGAGCTGTCGAGCGACCGACTGGTGGCGCGCGCGGCGCTGCTGCTGCACGAGGTGGCCCGCGCGATCGACACCATGCCCAATGCCATCGCCGTGCGCGGGCATACCGACAGTTTGCCCTATGCGTCCGGCAAGACCATGAACAACTGGCTTTTGTCCGCCGCCAGGGCCGAGGCCACGCGCGTCAGCCTGCTGCGTGGCGGCGTGAAGGAAAAGCGCTTTGAAAAGATCGAGGGCGTAGCCGACCGCGAACCGTTCAGCCCGCAGGACGCCGCCGACCCGCGCAACCGCCGCATGTCGATCACCTTGCTCTATCTCGAGAGCGTGCGGGCCGAGGCGGCGCCGCCAGTCATGCCGGGACCAGCGGGCACCCGCTGACCGGCCTATGCGGACGGCGTCCGGACGCGAGTCGGGCCGCGCCGCGACGGGCTTTGGGTCCATTCCGTAGCGTCATCCGCGGGTCTTGACCCCGCACTTGGATCGAAAATGGAGTCAAATGCGATCGGCACCGAGCAGGCGTCTCCCCGCCCGGAATCCCGCGAAAAAGACGATGATGTTCATCGTTTTTCTTAACATAACCAAGGAACTGGAACGCAGTTGTCGCTACCGAACGGTGTGCCGAGCATCGATATTGTCAAACAATTCGTTCGGTTGGATACACTTATATTAATGCCGTTACCGCACCGTCGCGTTTCCATGTCCCGTCGCAATAATTTACAGTTCACCCAGAGGTTGTGTCCATTTCGGGCGCATCTCTAGCGACTCACATTTGACGGATACTTGTTCACGGCGCAGATTGTACCTGTCGCTGTTGCAAACCGGTGTCAGTGGCTAATAAAACTGTGAAGAGGACATTGAAATGGTTGATGAAATGAACATCGTCGAACTGGCTTTCGACGAAATCGACAGCGTCAGCGGCGGACTCGGTTGCCGTGACGAAGTGGTTATGCTGTGTGACGGCAGCGGCGAGTGCACGCCGACCACCATGGTCGTTTGCCGGCCGTAATCCTCAATAGCGGGGGTGCTGGCAGACCTTGTTCGAAGGAATTACGATGTTTGCCAGTGCCCTTGTTTTGTTGTTCTTCATGCCCTCCCCCCCGATACCCGTCGCCGCGCCTTCTTCACCGGCTGCCGAGATCGCGGCCTGCGCGGACTGGATTCGCACCGAAACCGGGCGCGATCCGCTCAATACCGCGCGCACCAAAAATCTATCTCCGCGAACTTTTTGCTTTTCCGGCGATATCATGCCGTGGACGGTCGCCGATCTGTCGACATGGTTGGCTGCGGCCAGGACCGTGCCGGGCCCGGTGCAACTGGTCATGCGATCGCCGGGCGGCGATGCAGCGATGGGCATCGCCCTTGCCGAAAAACTGCGTGCGCTGGATGCTTCGGTAACGGTGGTCGATTACTGCATGTCATCCTGCGCGAACTACATCTTCGGCGCGGTGGACGACCGCAACATATTGGACCGCGCGGCCGTCCTGTTCCACGGCGGCTATGATCCCTCGCGGCGAGACGCCTATATCGCGACGCTGGACGCGGTGAGCGACAAGCCCGACATGATGAAGCATATTCCCGATTTCGCCGC
>JBBSUT010000018.1:0-24401 GCA_038234155.1 Sphingomonadales bacterium
ATCGCTGGCATGGGCGGCCTTACCTGGATGTCCATCGGCGCGTTCATCATGGCCAAGATGGTCAGCTTCGAAATCTGAGGAACGGTTGACCATGAACCCCACCACCGGCCCGACCCTTCTGGGCGTCGACGTTTTCGCAGTCGCCACCATCCTGGCAGGGGTGGCCGCGCTGGCTGTATTCTTCGCGATCTACGCCGCGGTCACCGTTAGCGATCCCATGGCCAAGCGCGTCAAGGCGCTGAACGAAAGGCGCGAGCAGTTGAAGGCGGGCATCACGGCATCGACCGCCAAGAAGCGCGCCAAACTGGTCCGCAACAGCGAGTCGACCGATCGCATGCGGTTCATCTTGGAGAAGTTCAAGGTTCTGCAGGACAGCCAGCTGACGGCGGCGCAAAAGAAGCTGGCGCAGGCCGGTTGGCGCTCCAAGGAATTGGCGATCACCGTCATCTTTGCCCGCATGATGCTGCCAATTGTGATCGGCGGCGGCGCGGCGGCGGCGATATATGTCTTTGGTTGGCTGGGCGACTGGTCCGAACTCAAACGCTTCGGCGTATTCGCGATCGCTTTGATCGGCAGCTACAAAGCGCCCGACATCTATATCAGCAACGCTGTTACAAAACGCACGTCCGCCATCCGCAAGGGCCTGCCGGACGCGCTCGATCTGCTCGTGATCTGCGCCGAGGCTGGCTTGACCGTGGACGCAGCCTTCGGCCGCGTCGCGCGCGAACTGGGCCGCGGCTATCCCGAACTGGGCGACGAGTTCACGCTGACCGCGATCGAACTAGGTTTTCTGACCGAACGCCGCCAGGCCTTTGAAAATCTGGCCTATCGCGTGAACCTGGACGCCATCAAGGGCGTGGTAACCACCATGATCCAGACCGAAAAATACGGCACGCCGTTGGCATCCGCCCTGCGCGTCCTCTCCGCCGAGTTCCGCAACGAGCGCATGATGCGCGCAGAGGAAAAGGCCGCGCGCCTTCCAGCGATCATGACGGTTCCGCTGATCCTGTTCATCCTGCCGGTGCTGTTCATCGTCATTCTGGGCCCGGCCGCCTGTTCGATCTCCGATGCGTTCGCTACTCCTTGACGGGCATCCGCTGCGCCTGTTCAGCCGTAGGACATTCGCAAACGTCCATAACGAATGGTAGCCAACCGGAGATTGCCGTGCAGACCATGAAGACCATCTTCGCCATATTGGCAACGATAGCACTTGCCGCGCCAGTTTTTGCCGCGCAGCCGGTGACCGGCCAGTGGCTGACGCAGGACAAGGATGCCATTGTCGAGATTGCCCCTTGCGGAGCCAGTCTTTGCGGCAAGGTCGTAA
This sequence comes from Sphingomonadales bacterium, assembly GCA_038234155.1. Taxonomy (GTDB): domain Bacteria; phylum Pseudomonadota; class Alphaproteobacteria; order Sphingomonadales; family Sphingomonadaceae; genus Novosphingopyxis. The sequence goes on from JBBSUT010000018.1 coordinate 1,325, forward strand.
AATTTCTCAAGACACCGCCCCAGGGCATCGATCAGCGCGACACTAGAAATCCCGACAAGTCGCTGCGCAGCCGTAAGCTGCTTGGGCTGCCAGTGCTGACCGGTTTTAAGCAAGACGGCGACGAATGGCGCGGTTCGATCTACGATCCTAAGAAGGGCAAAACCTACCGATCGTTGCTGCAGCGCCAAACCAACGGCAAGCTGCAGGTCAAGGGCTGTATTGGCCCGTTCTGCCAGTCGCAGATCTGGACCAAGGCCAACTGACCGCCCACACTGCTAAAGATAGGAAAAAGCTCCCGGCGTAAAAACCGCGGGCTTTTTAATCTACTAGCCCAGAATCCAGTCGACCGCAGCGTCGGCATGGATTTCGGTGCTGTCGTAGATCGGCAGGACGTTAGCCCGCGTATCCACGATCAGCTCCAGCTCGGTACAGCCGAGCACGATCGCCTTCACGCCGGTCTTGTCGATGTCGGCGATGAAGGTTTTGAGCGTGCGCTGTGCATCGCGTTTCACTTTGCCCTTCATCAGTTCGTCGTAGATAATACGGTCAATCTCGTCCGCGCGCTCCATGTCAGGGGGCAGCAGCGACACACCATGCTCGATAAGGCGCTGGCGATACCAGGCTTCGACCATCACGTTCCGTGTGCCGATCAACGCGGCGCTGGTCACCCCGTCCGCCTTCATCTTGAGGCCGATGGCGTCGGCAATGTGGATGACTGGTATCGAAACTGATCCGGCCACTTGGTCGTACACTTTGTGCATGCTGTTGGCGGCGATACAGATCGCGGTCGCACCGGCCGCCTCGGTGCGCTTGGCTGCTGCGGACAGGATATCGGCTGCCTCTTGCCAGGCTGCCTGGTCCTTGGTGCGAATCAAGCCGTTGAAATCCAGGCTTTCCACGACCATGGGCGCCGAGAAATCATGCCCCCGAGCCTTTTGCACTTGGCTATTGATGCGGCGATAATAGAGCTCGGTCGAAACCCAGCTCATCCCGCCGATGAGACCGATCTTGCGCATCATTTCCTAACCCCGGGGCACCCGGAAACCCAAAGGGTCAGTCGAGCGCCTTAACGATCTCCTCGCACATTTTTTTGGCGTCGGAGAGCAACATCATCGTGTTGTCGCGGTAGAAGACCTCATTGTCCACCCCCGCATAACCCACGCCGCCCATCGATCGCTTAATGAACAGCACGGTCTTGGCCTTTTCCACGTCGAGCACGGGCATGCCATAAATAGGCGACGTCTTGTCGGTCTTGGCCGCCGGATTGGTAACGTCGTTGGCGCCGATGACGAAGGCCACATCTGCTTGGGCGAACTCGCTGTTGATGTCCTCCAGCTCAAACACATCGTCATAAGGCACGTTTGCTTCGGCCAGCAGCACATTCATGTGGCCCGGCATACGGCCCGCGACGGGATGGATCGCGAACTTGACGGACACGCCGTTCGCCTTCAGCACGTCGGTCATTTCGCGCAGCGCGTGCTGGGCCTGCGCTACGGCCATGCCGTAACCGGGAACGATGATGACGGTTTCGGCCTGTTTCAGCAGAAAGGCCGCGTCTTCCGCGCTACCGCGCTTCCACGGACGGTCGATCTTCTCGCCCCCGCCATCATCGCCGCCGCTCTGCGCACCGAAACCGCCAGCGATCACGCTGATGAAGCTGCGATTCATCGCCCGGCACATGATATAGCTCAGGATCGCGCCCGAACTGCCGACCAGCGCACCGGTTACGATCATGGCGGTATTGCCCAGCGTGAAGCCCATCGCCGCGGCCGCCCAACCGGAATAGCTGTTCAGCATCGAGACCACGACGGGCATATCGGCCCCGCCGATCGGCACGATCAGCAGAAAGCCGATGGCAAAGGCCAACAGAACTATGACCGGGAAATAGAACCCGTCGCCAGCGCCCATGCCTGGCGCCGCCGTATACAGGCCGACGAGCAGCAGAATGCCGATCAATACACCCAGATTGATGATGTGCCGCCCGGGCAACAGGATCGGTGATCCCGACATGTTGCCGTTTAGTTTCAAAAAGGCGATTACCGATCCGGAAAAGGTGATCGCGCCAATCGCTGCGCCCAGCGCCATTTCGACGCGGCTAACGCTCAGGATCGTGCCGTCCGCCCCCAGGATACCGAAGCTGGCTGGATTGAGGAACGCCGCACCGGCAACCAACACAGCGGCAAGACCGACGAGGCTGTGGAACGCGGCGACCAGCTGCGGCATCGCGGTCATCGCGATACGCCGGGCGGTTACAATGCCGATAGCCGCGCCGATAGCGATGGCGATACCAATTTCCCATATATCGGCATTCAGATGGGTCGCCAGCGTGGTGATCACGGCAATGGCCATGCCGGCCATGCCGTAGCGATTGCCCGAACGTGCGCTCACGGGAGAACTCAGCCCGCGCAGCGCCAAAATGAAGCAGATGCCGGCCACAAGATAAGCCAGCGCCACCCAGGGATTAACGGGCGCATGGGCACCGGCGGCGGCGGTCAGAAGTGGCACCATCATTTGCGCTCCTTCTTTTTATACATCGCGAGCATGCGCTCGGTTACCGCAAATCCGCCGAAGATATTGATGCTTGCCAGAACCACGGCGGCCAAACCGAGCCATTTGGCGCCGGGCACGGCCGCAGCGGCGCTCGCGATCAGCGCGCCTACAATGATGACCGAGGAGATCGCGTTGGTGACCGCCATCAGCGGGGTGTGCAACGCCGGGGTTACCGACCACACCACATAATAGCCTACGAAACAGGCCAATATGAAGATCGATAGGATGGAGATAAAATCCATTGGCGCGCCTCGATATTGCTGATGTTTCGCTTGCCGCCCTTGTTGCAAAGCCTGCAAGCCCTGTCGAGCAGCGATATGTCGAGCGGCAATCTGCCAAGCAATGATAGCACCCCGTGCTTTCCTGTGCCAAACGCCAAAACGCCCGGCCTCGAGGGAGACCGGGCGTTCTTTCCGCGGGCGATGGGGGACGTAACCGCCCGCTGAAAAGGCTTACATGCTGGGCAGAAGTACGCCATTCACGACGTGGATGATGCCGTTGGACTGCATTACGTCAGCCTGCGTTACCGTGGCAGCGCCGCCGCCGACGCCGGTGGCGACCACGGCATTGCCCTGCATACGGAAGGTAAGCTTTTCACCTTCGACCGTGGTGTAGGTGGCCGTGCCGCCGCCTGCGCGGATCTTGGCCATGATGTCGGATGCCGAAACGCGGCCCGGTACCACATGATAGGTCAATACCTTCTGCAGCTTGGCCTTGTTGGCGGGCATCAGCAGCGTATCGACCGTGCCTGCAGGCAGGGCGTCAAACGCCGAATTGGTCGGTGCGAAAACCGTGAACGGACCCGGCCCCGACAGGGTCTCGACGAGACCCGCGGCCTTCACGGCGGCAACGAGCGTGGTGTGGACATTGCTGTTGACCGCATTCTCGATAATGTTGCGGGTCGGGTACATTGCTGCCCCGCCAACCATCACGGTGCTGTTTGCGCTGGCATTAGTGGAAGTGGCCATGCCATCATCCATGCCCATATTCTGACAGCCTGCCAGAGCCAGGCCAGAAACGGCCGCAGCGGCGAGTAAAATCTGATTTTTCACGAATATTCTCCTGAACTTATTTGCCCCAACCTTCAGGTAGAACTACGAAGCTCAGGCAGATTAAGTTGCGCGCCGAATATTTAATTGCGGGTCCGGATCAATCTCGGTCCTGGCGCGTCGTCTAGATCCTTGCACGGCCCGAGAAGGCCGCAAAGAGCCGCGCGCAATGCCGTGCCGGTCAGCTGGCTAGCAGCCGCTCGCTTACAACCTTGCCGTCCTTGGTCACGCGTATGCCCTTGATCAGTTCGTCATCGTCAGGAAATACGGGGTGATCGGCATCGTCAGCCCAGAATGCCTTGATAAAGTTGTACAAGTTGCGCGAAAATAGCGCCGACGTGTCCGCCGCCATGGTAGATGACATGTCGCGCGCTCCAACAATGGTCACCCGGTGGCGCTTGACCGCTTCTCCGGCCACCGCGCCTTCTACATTGCCGCCCTGCTCCGCTGCCAGATCGATGATCACACTGCCTGCGCGCATGCTGGCAATCTGCGCGTCACTGATCAGTCGCGGCGCTGCGCGACCGGGGATCAACGCCGTCGTGATCACGATATCCTGTTTGGCGATGTGATCGGACACCAGCGCAGCTTGGGCCTGCTTATATTCGTCCGACATCTCGGTGGCATAACCGCCGGATCCTTCGCCCTCGATTCCGGCGACATCCTCAACGAAGATCGGTTTGGCGCCGAGCGACTTGATCTGTTCCTTGGTGGCGGAACGCACATCCGTGGCGCTCACCTGCGCCCCCAGCCGCTTGGCCGTGGCGATGGCCTGCAGCCCGGCCACGCCCACGCCCATGACAAATACCCGCGCGGCTGATACCGTTCCGGCAGCGGTCATCATCATCGGGAAAGCCCTGCCGTAATGCTGCGCGGCATCCAGCACCGCCTTATATCCGTTGAGATTGGACTGCGACGACAGGATATCCATCGATTGCGCGCGGGTGATGCGCGGCATGAATTCCATAGCCAGCGCATCGATCCCGGCACCGGCATAACCGTCAATCCGCGCCCGCTGCCCGAACGGATCAAGCGATGCGGCCAGCATGGCTCCGGGTTTGGCTCCAGCAAGCGCGTCTGCATCCGGCCCCTGAACGGCCAGCACCATATCGGCGTCAGCCAGAACGGATGCGCGGTCGCCCACTTCGGCCCCCGCATCGCGATATGCACCGTCATCGACCGTTGCTTCCAGCCCCGCCCCGCTTTCAACCGCTACCAACGCGCCGAGCGCGGAAAGCTTTTTCACAGTTTCGGGAACGGCGGCCACGCGGCGTTCACCCGGAGCAGTTTCTTTCAGGACGGCAATCTTGAAGGCCATCGCGCCGACCTCAGCTGATCAAGAGTACGACGACAATCACGACGACGGCGACGATCGCCATGGTCATCTTGGCGATGCCGAGAAAACGGCTATAGTTTTCCGTCGCCTTGGTCATGTCGTTCTCGGGATGATCGGTACCGCTTGCCATGTTCGTCCTTCCGCAAATGCCTGATGTCATAATCACCCGTATCGTCAAGCGGGGCGCGGCTCAAGCGTCTCCCGCATCATGCCCCGATCGGACCTTGGCACCAACGCGTAACCAGCCCGATACCAAACCGGTACCAGCCATATACCGCCCTCAATCGCTGTGCTGCTTAATTCGCCATTTACTGGTTTGCGTTACCACCATCGTCCATGGGTGTGATCCAACAGCAAGCCGAACGGGCTGGAGAAGAGGAACGCGTGCGTCTCCTCATGCTCGTCGACGACGAACCGGCGCAATGCCGGCTGGTATCGGCGATCGCCTCGCGGGCGGGATGGCGTACCGTCTTTGCCCGCGATTCGGAAATCGCGATCGCCATGCTCGGGACGCAGGACGGCATGATGCTGGACGCGATCCTGCTCGATCAGTGGGCGCCGGGTTCCGACAGCGCAGAACTGATCGCCGAATTGAAGGCGCGCCGCCCCGCTCTTCCGATCCTGCTGCTCACCAGCTTCGGATCAACCGAGGGCGCGGTAGCCGCAATGCGTGCGGGCGCGACCGACTATCTGATCAAGCCGGTCTCGCCAGAACGGCTGATGACGGCGCTGGACCAGGCGGTTGACAAGATCAGCCACAGCGGAGAGCTGCAGCCGCTCACCGAGAAATTGGGTCAGGAGCTGGCGTTCGAGGAGATCATCGGGGCCGCTCCGGGTTTTCGCACCGCGCTCGCCATCGCGGCCAAGGCGGCGCGCAGCAAGGTGCCGGTGTTCATCGAGGGGGAGACCGGGGTGGGTAAGGAAACGATGGCCGATGCCATCCATGCCGCCTCTCCCAGATCGAAGATGCCGCTGATCAAGGTGGCGTGCGGATCGATCGCCGAGAACCTGCTTGATTCAGTGCTGTTCGGGCATGAAAAGAACGCTTTTACCGGTGCATTCGACCGGCGCGTCGGCCTGTTGCAGCAGGCGGACGGCGGCACCATCATGATCGACGAGATCGATCGGATGCCCAGCGCCACGCAGGTACGGCTGGTACGACTGGTGACCGAGCACGAAATCCAGCCGCTCGGCAGTCCGCACAGCTATCGGATCGACGTACGGCTGATCACCGCCGCGGACGAACCGCTCGAGCCCATGCTGGCCGGCGGTGCCTTTCGCGAGGACCTGTTCTACCGGATCAATGTGGTCCAGTTGGCGATCCCGCCGCTGCGTGAGCGGACCGGCGATATCAGCGCGCTGGCCCGCCATTTCTTGGCGCGCTTGGCCTGCCAGCCGGGGCTGCGCAGCCTCGGCATTACCGACGAGGCGCTAACCCTGCTGCGCGCTTATGACTGGCCCGGCAATGTCCGCCAGTTGCAGGATGTTCTCTTCCGCGCTTCGGTGTTGTGCGATGGTGATGCGCTCACGCCTGCGGAATTTCCCAAGATCGCCGCGGCGGTGGAGGAGGCAGGGCCCGGCGACGGAATTGCCACCCAGCATGCGGACGGGATCGGCGTAACGCTGTACGAACCGGACGGCAATTTGCGGCCGCTCGAACAGATCGAGGCGGATGTGATCCGCCTGGCGATCGGCCATTATCGCGGGCGCATGACGGAGGTTGCCCGCCGGCTTGGCATTGGCCGCTCCACGCTCTACCGAAAGCTCAGCGATCTCGGGATCGACAACGCGGCCTGAACCGCGGCGCGATGCGCCAGTCCTTACTGCGCCAGACCTTGCCACCAGTGGTCCGCGCGCTTATCGGTGCGTCCTAGTCGGCGGGGGCGCGGCTTGCCCTGCTATGTCCGAGGTTTCTTGTCGCAGCCCGTCACCCTTGATCCGCCGAAACTGACCGATCGCCTGAGCGATCGCCTGCGCGGCACGCTGAGCGGCCGGATGGGCGGCATCGTCCTGACGGTGCTGATCGAGGGTCTTCTGGTTTTGCTGCTGCTCACCTTTGGACCCCGGATGGCGGAACCGCGCAAGGTGGCCCAGACCACAACGGTGCTGAATATCGATGCGCCGCAAGCGCCCGAACCGGTCCCGGCACCGCCCGAGTTCCAGGCGCCCGACCCGGGACAGGCCGCGGCTGAAGTGCCTGAACCCGCGCCCGAAACGCCGCAGCGGCCCGATCGCCTCGCGCCGACGAATGCGCCGCGGCCTATGCCGGTCACTCCGCCCGAGGTGCAAATCACCCGCCCACCGGCGCTGATCCCAATGACGCCGAACCAGATGGCCGCGGCGGATTTGTCGAAATTGCCGTCCAGGGCGGCCCCCGCCGCTCCGGCACGCCCGATGATGGGGCCGGTTGGTTCGGCGCGATCAAGCGATACGGCCCGCGTTGGCACAGCGCCCAACGGAGAACCGCTGTACGCGGCCGCCTGGTACCGCGAGCCGACGGGAGCGGAGATGCGCGGCTATCTTTCAACCGCGCAGGGGCCGGGCTGGGGTCTCATCGCCTGCCGCACAGTGGCGGAGTTCCGCGTGGACAGCTGTGTGGCGCTGGACGAGACGCCGGGATCGAACATCAACCGTGCCGTGCTGGCCGCCGCCTGGCAGTTCCGCGTGCGGCCGCCGCGCATCGGCGGGCAGACGCTGGTCGGCACCTGGGTGCGCATCCGCATCGATTACAGCAACAGGCCAGGCTGAACAGCGCGCCGTACTGCGCGCGGCCGGACCAAGCGACTATTCGGCAGACGGAGCGTGCCGTGCGACGGATTGTTCCCGAGACGGCGCATCCCTTTCCCTGCTCGCCCGTTCCGCAAAGTCCATCTTGTAAGGAGTTATAAAAATGGCACACGGACTATCAATTCTCGAGACCCTCACCGACACCGCTTTCGACAGCGTGCTCGGTTATGAAAAGGCGGCCGAAAAGGCGACCAACGCCGGTCTCAAGCAGACCCTCATTACGCAGGCCGCCACGCGCCGCAGCACGATCGACGCACTAAATCGCGAGATCGTTCGCCTTGGCGGCACCGCACGCACGGACGGCAGCACGCTGGGTGCCGCGCACCGTGCATTCACCTCGCTGGCCGACGCATTTGGCGATTCCAACGAGCGTGCGGCAGAGCGCGTTGAGGAAGGCGAGGATTATCTGGAGAAGAAGTTCCGCGAAGCGCTGGATGATACCGATCTGGCGCCGGAAAGCCGGATCGTGGTCGAGGCGGCACACCGTGAGATAAGCGAGGGCGAACGCCTGACCGATCGTCTGGCCGAACAGTTCGACTGATACCGCGCGTTCTTAGGCTTGAAGCCCGCGCCTCGTTAAGAGGTCGCGGGCTTTTTGCTGCATCAGGCCCGGGCGGTCACTCCTGCATCGCGCAAGCCGCGCCAGACACGCACCGCCTGCACCGTTTCCGGCACGTCGTGAACCCGCACAATCTGCGCGCCCGCCTCGACCGCTTTCATCGCCAGGAACAGCGATCCTCCAAGGCGCTGGTCAGCCGTCGCCTCGTTGCTGAGAGCGCCGATCATGCGCTTTCGGCTGGACCCGATCAGCAGCGGGCAGCCCAGACCGTGGTAGAGCGCCAGATTGTTCAGGATCGCGGCATTTTCGGTCACGGATTTGCCGAAGCCGAGGCCCGGATCCACGATCAGCCGGGCTACAGCAATCCCGGCGTCGACCAGCGCCGCGATACGTCCCTCCAGCCAATCATACACTTCCAGCGCGGCATCACCATAATCTCCCCCCTCGTGCGGGTCCGCGCCTTGGCTGGGGGCATGCATGATACAGATCGGCACCGTGCTTGCCTTGGCAATGGCGAGCGCCCGTGGATCGTGCAGCAGCGCCGAAATGTCGTTGATCATGTGCGCGCCGGCGGACAGCGCCGCCTCCATCACCGCGGCCTTGCGCGTGTCGATCGACACCGGCGTGCCCGCGCGGGCGAGCCGCTCGACTACCGGCAGGACGCGGGCGATTTCGTCGCCTTCCCAGACTGGCTTTGCGCCGGGCCGTGTGGACTCGCCGCCGATGTCGATGATCGATGCCCCTTCGCTGGCCATGGTCACCCCGGCCTCGGCTGCGCCCGCTACATCGTCAGTAAAGCGCCCTCCGTCCGAAAAACTGTCCGGCGTGATGTTGAGGATCCCCATGATATGCGGCTGATCGAACCGCAGCACCCGATCGCCCAGCGTCAGCGCGGCGCGCGGCGTGGTAAGATTGCGCCAGATCGCTGCGGCGCGGTCTTGCATGGCACCCGGCAGTGCCGCGATTTCGCCCGGCACATCCTGCGCGGCGACGAGGCGGCGCTTGGCGTCTGCAATCCACTCCACCTGCGCAAACCACAGCATCGTCCCCGCCAGCCGCTGGACAGCGCCGTCATGGCGCTGCGGGCTTTCGACGAAGCTTACGGGACGGAGATGGAGGGTCATGGCCATTGTCCTAGTTTTTTCCCTTTACCGATAGGGAGGAGAGCTCTGTTTTTAGGGCTCCGTTGCCAGCAAATAGGTCTGCCGCAGCGCATCAATCGGTTGCAACGCGCCGTCTTCGCCTTCGAAATGCCAGAAAGTCCAGCCGTTGCAGCTCGGTGCGCCCTGCAGCGTAGCGCCCATCTTGTGCAGGCTGGCCGTCGCGCCGCCGCTTTCCAGCGAACCGTCCGCGCGCACCGTGGCGCTATGTTGGCGCTTGCGGCAATAAAGCCTTGCCCCCGCTTTCAGATAGCCTGTTTCGACCAGCGTTCCAAACGGCACCTTGGGCTGGTTGCGCGGGCTCTGCATCGTCCTCAGTGCGCGTTCATCGAGCGGAAGGGCGGCATCGATCCGCTCTTGTGCCACTGCGCAATAGCTCTCCTCCCGCTCGATTCCGATCCATTCACGGCCCAGCCGCTTGGCCACCGCGCCGGTCGTGCCGGTGCCGAAAAACGGATCGAGCACCACGTCGCCCGGGTTGGTCGTGGCCAGCAGCAGGCGATAGAGCAGCGCTTCCGGCTTTTGCGTGGGGTGTGCCTTGTGGCCGTTGGTCTTCAGCCGTTCCTGCCCGCCGCAAATCGGGAAAGTCCAGTCGCTGCGCATCTGAAGCTCGTCATTCAGCGTCTTCATCGCGCGGTAGTTGAAGGTGTATTTTGCTTTGTCCGAATGCGCGGCCCAGATCAGCGTCTCATGCGCATTTGTGAAGCGGGTGCCGCGGAAATTGGGCATCGGGTTGGACTTGCGCCAGACGATATCGTTCAAAATCCAGTAGCCCAGATCCTGCACCGCCGCCCCCACGCGGAAGATATTGTGATAGCTGCCGATCACCCACAGCGATCCGGACGGTTTCAGGATGCGCCGCGCCTCGGCCAGCCAGACCCGCGTAAATATATCGTAGGCGGCAAACGTGTCGAATTTGTCCCAGTCGTTCGTCACGGCGTCGACATGACTGCCGTCTGGACGGTGCAGTTCCCCGCCCAGTTGCAGATTATAGGGCGGATCGGCGAAGATCATGTCAATGCAGCCATCGGGCAACTCCCGCATGGCCGCGATACAGTCGCGGCGCAGGATCTGGCCCAGTGGCAGCAGCGCCAGCTGCGCAGTCGGCGCCTTCTCCCGCGAACGTGGCGCAGCCTCCCTCAGCATGTCGATAGCCCCCATCTGCTCCCCTTCCCCTTCAGATATTGGCCATCAGCGTGAGTCCACCCGGGCCGCAGGTCAAGCGGCTTGATCCTGCGCTGGAAGCGCTAAGCGATGGTTAACGGAGCAGGAACGAAATGAGTCCTCCGCGATATGTGGGGCCTGTGGACAACCCGGGTCGCCACATTTTGGGGTGTGGCCGAAAGGACTCGGCATCCCGAGAAATGCAGATGGGGTGATTTGCATGTAGTGGCTGCACCGCGCTTCGCTCACTTATCGAAGCGTAGCGTGGACGTCGCGCCTTACAGCAGCGCCAGTTGCGCGACCGGCGCAAAGCTTTTGCGGTGGAGGGGGGTGGGCCCGTGATGACGCAGGGCCGCCAGATGCGCAGCAGTGCCATAACCCTTGTTCTGGTCCCACGCATAATGCGGATAGGTTTGCGCGGCCTCGATCATGATCGCGTCGCGGTGCTCCTTGGCTACGATCGAAGCCGCGGAAATGCAGCGTTCGCTAGCATCTCCCTTCACGATCGCGCGGGCCGCCCATCGCCAGCCAGCGCAGCGTCCGTGCGGTGTCAAATTGCCGTCGATCAGCACTTCGGCAGGATCGCAGGCATGATCGCGGCACAATGCGTCCACCGCCCGCGTCATCGCCAGCATCGTCGCCTGAAAAATGTTGATCGCGTCGATCTCGTCTACGCTGGCAAGTCCGATGCCGAAGCGGCAACGTGCGCGAATGCGCGCCGCAAGCAGCGCGCGTCTGGGCGCACTCAGAACCTTGCTGTCGGCGAGTCCCTGGATCGTCCGCGGGCACAGGATGACCGCCGCGGCCACCACCGGCCCGGCCAGCGGCCCGCGCCCGGCCTCGTCCACGCCTGCGGTATCAGTGAAAGCACTCACAGTTCGTTCACCCGCACGGCCTGGTGACCCATCGGGCCATTATCGGCCACGAAATCGGGCGCGGCGCGCAGGGCGGCATGCACGAACGCGCGGGCCCAGGTGATTGCATCTTCCAGCCGCATGCCCTTGGCCAATCCCATCGCAATGGCGCTGCCGAGCGTGCAGCCGGTGCCATGATCGTGCGGTGTATCGATGCGCGCGTCAGACCAGCTGGCTTTGCGGCCGTCCCGTGCAATCAGACGATCGGTGATGCTTTCCCCCGCAGCATGGCCGCCCTTGATCAGCAGCGCAGTGCCATGTCCCAGCACCGCCGCCTCGCCGCCCAGCGCTTCGAGCTCGGGAAGGTTGGGCGTCGTTACCACCGCGATTGTCATAAGCCGCTTAAAAGCCGCGATTGTGCCCGCGTCGGCCAAAACCGCGCCGCTGCTGGCGATCATGACCGGATCAAACACAATCGGGATGGAGACCATCCTGTTGTCTGAATCGACTATATTGGCAGAAACGACCCCACTGTCAGAATTGACAGGCCCGGTATCCGAGTTTTGAAACAGTTCAGCCAGTCTCTGCGCCACGGCCATCGCGGTCTCCGCGCTCCCGATCATGCCGATCTTGATCGCGTCCACGCCAATGTCCGAAACGCATGCCTCGATCTGATCGAGCACCATCTGCGTCGGGATCTGATGCACGCCGCTCACGCCGCGCGAATTTTGCGCGGTCACCGCAGTGATCGCGGTCATTGCGTGGCCGCCCAGCATGGTGACGGTCTTGATGTCCGCCTGGATGCCCGCTCCGCCTGAACTGTCGGAGCCTGCGATAATCAGGATGCGCGGCGTGGACATCAGATCGCTGCCTGCACGGCCTCGCAGATGCGTTCTACGACCGCCGCGACCTGAACTTCGTCGTCGCTTTCGGCCATCACGCGGATCAGCGGCTCGGTGCCCGATGCGCGGATGACGAGGCGGCCCTTGCCCTCCAGTTCGCCCTCGGCATCGGCGATGCATTGCCTGACGGCTTCATTTTCCAATGGGGACGCGCCGGTATAGCGCACGTTCTTGAGCAGCTGCGGCACGGGCTCAAACAGATGCAGAACCTCGCTGGCGGGCTTGTCGCGCTCGACCAGTTCGGCCAGCACCTGCAATGCAGCGATCGTGCCGTCTCCCGTGGTCGCGTGATCGAGCATGATCATATGGCCGGACTGTTCGCCGCCTACGTTCATACCGCGCCGCCGCATCAGCTCCAGAACGTGGCGATCACCCACCTTGGCACGCACCAGCTCCAGATTTTCGCCCTGCAGGAACCGCTCCAGACCAAGATTGCTCATCACCGTGGCGACGATACCGTCGCCGCGCAGCAGGCCGTTGCGGCTCCAGCTCTGGCCGATCAGCGCCATGATCTGATCCCCGTCTACCTGACGTCCCTTTTCGTCCACGATAATCAGCCGGTCGGCGTCCCCATCGAGCGCAATGCCGATGTCCGCGCCAGCCGCCACCACCGTATCCTGCAGTGCCTCGACATGGGTGGAACCGCAGGCATCATTGATATTGCGGCCGTTGGGCTCGATGCCGATCGCGGTCACCTTCGCGCCCAGCTCCCAGATCGCGGACGGCGCTACCTGATAGGCCGCGCCATGGGCGCAATCGAGCACGATATGCAGCCCGTCGAGCCGGATGTGGCTCGGCAGCGAAGCTTTTACAGCGTGGATATAGCGCCCGCGCGCATCATCCACGCGCCGGGCCCGGCCGATGTCGTGGGACGTAGCCAGCGGAATATCGGCGGCCAGCAGATGATCGATTGCCGCCTCGTCCGCATCAGACAGTTTGAAGCCATCCGGCCCAAACAGCTTGATGCCGTTATCCTCGAACGGATTGTGGCTGGCTGAAATCATCACGCCCAGATCCGCGCGCATCGCAGCGGTCAGCATGGCGACGGCAGGGGTCGGGATCGGCCCGAACTGGATCACGTCCATGCCCACGCTGGTGAAACCGGCCACCAGCGCATTTTCCACCATATAGCCTGACAGGCGCGTGTCCTTGCCTATTGCGACGCGGTGCTTGTGATCGCCGCGCAGGAAATGCGTGCCCGCTGCTTGCCCCACCTTCATGGCGATTTCGGGCGTCATCGGGCTGATGTTGGTGCGCCCGCGAATTCCGTCGGTGCCGAAATAACTGCTTGCCATGCTGTTCCCCATTGTCTGTTCCTGCACGCCATCGAGACTTGGCCAGTGGCCCTAGCCGCTATACAGCGCGCCATCCAGCGGGGAAAAAGGGAACCTATGATAGCGCTTCTTAATCAGGCGATCGACGGACTGTCTGCCATCGTCTTCACCCAAATCACGCTATTCGGCATATCAATCGAGATCGTGGTGCTGTGGTTGGCCATACCCATGCTGTTTTTCACCGCCTATCTGGGCTTCGTCAATCTGCGGCACCTGGGCACGGGCTTTTCCATCGTGCGCGGCCGCCTGGGCCAGCCGGACGAGCCAGGGCAAATGAGCCAGTTTTCCGCGCTGACCACCGCTTTGTCAGCTACGGTCGGGCTCGGCAATATCGCGGGCGTAGCCATCGCGCTGACAGTCGGCGGGCCGGGCGCGGTCTTCTGGATGTTCTGCATCGGCTGGTTCGCCATGACGCTGAAATGCGCCGAGGTGACGCTCGGCCTGAAATATCGCGAAATCGACGCCGATGGGGCGGTGCGCGGCGGCCCGATGTATTCGATGAAAAACGGCTTGAAGGGCCGCGGCTGGGCCAAGACCGGGCTGGTCATGGGCGCAGTCTATGCGGTGTGCGCTTTGCTGGGCGCTATCCCGCTGATCCAGGTCAACCAGAGCTATGTTGCCGTGGCCGACGTCTTCGGATTTGCCCAGAACACGCAAAACGCCTGGACCTACGGCGCGATCATGGCCGCGCTGGTTGGTCTTGTGGTCGTCGGAGGGGTTGGCTGGCTTAGCCGCGTCACATCGCTCGTGGTACCGGCGATGGGCGCGGTCTATTTGCTGGGCGTCTTCGCAATCCTGTTCATGGGCTTCGAACGCATCCCCGAAGCGCTGGCCCTGATCGTAGGCGATGCGTTTACAGGCAAGGCTGCAGCTGGCGGCGCGATCGGCGCATTCGTCATTGGCATGCGCCGTGCGGTTTATTCGTCGGAGGCGGGTATCGGCAGCGCGGTGATCGCGCACGCCCAGGCTCGCACGAACGAGCCCGCGTCCGAAGGCCTGGTCGCGCTGATCGAGCCGTTCATCGACACGGTGATCATCTGCTCCCTGGGCGCGCTGGCGATGGTGGTTGCGGGCACCTATGCTGGCAATCTGGAGGGCATTGAGGTGACGGTCGCCGCCTTTGCCACGGTGGCGCCCTGGATGGTTTATCTGCTCGCCGTCGCGGTGTTCCTGTTCGGCTATTCCACGCTGTGCGCCTGGGGTTTCTACGGCGAACAGGCCTGGTCCTATCTGTTTGGCCACGGCGCAGCGGCGCGGGGAATATACAAGACGCTGTATATCGTCGCCCTCCCGGTAGGCGCGGTGCTCGACCTCGGTCAGGTCGTCAAACTGGTCGACAGCGCGTTCATCCTGATGGCCCTTCCCAACATTCTTGCGTTGTATCTGTTCGCACCCGAAATAAGGCGGGAGATTACGGGATATCTCGCGCGCAGGAAGGAACAGACGGTATGAAGACCCGCACGCTTGGCAAAGACCTCACCGTATCAGCGCTTGGCCTCGGCTGTATGCCGATGGCTGGTATCGGCAACGCCATGTACGGTCAGGCTGACCGCAAAGAGAGTTTCGCCACGCTCGATCGCGCGATCGAACTGGGCGTCACATTTTTCGACACCGCAGAGGTGTATGGTCCGCACATAAATGAGGAACTGCTCGGTGAAGCGATCCGGGGCCGCCGGGACCGGTTGGTGATCGCCACCAAATTCGGCTTTAATATCGGCGAGGATGGGGTGAACGGCACGAACAGCAGCCCGGACAATGTTCGCGCCGCCTGCGAGGGCTGTCTGCAGCGGCTCGGTATCGACATCATCGATCTCTATTATCAGCACCGCGTCGATCCCGACGTGCCGATCGAGGATACGGTTGGCGCGATGGCGCGGCTGGTTGATGAAGGCAAGGTGCGGTATCTTGGCCTGTCCGAAGCGGGCGCAGACAGCATTCGCCGCGCGCACGATGTCCATCCGATTACCGCGCTGCAAAGCGAGTATTCGCTATGGGAGCGCACGATCGAGGACGAAATCCTGCCGCTCGTGCAGGATCTTGGCATCGGTTTCGTTCCCTATAGTCCGCTGGGACGGGGCTTCCTGACTGGCCAGATCAAACATTTCGCGGATCTGCCGGAGGGTGATTACCGCCGTAACGACCCGCGCTATCAGGGCGAGAATTTCGTGAAGAATCTGGAGCTTGTCAAAGTCGTCGAGACCGTGGCCGCTCGGCATAAGCGTTCAGCCGCACAGGTCGCGCTTGCCTGGCTGTTGCATCAGGGCGATTTTATCGTGCCGATCCCCGGCAGCAAGCGCCGTGCAACGCTTGAGGACTCTATGGCGGCGGCGGACTTGGTGCTATCATCGGAAGATCTGCACCTGCTTGACGAGGCCGCTCCCGTCGGGGGCACCGCAGGCCCACGCTACGGCGAGCGGATGATGCGCATGGTGCGGAGGTAGAGATTATCGTTTTAACGTCGGTTGGCGCCACCACGTCTTGATCGGACCATATTGTGCCTCGATCATCTTCTTGGCCTGAAACTGGTCGTTCGCCGGCACCTCTACTTCAACGCCAGGACCCCCCGAACCGGGCGTGATTTTGGCTACGTAAATTTTCTGGGCCATCGTTCTGCTCCCTCTCCGTAATTGATGGCAATTCCGGACGCCATTGTCCTGCAGAGATGCATCCATATTGGACTTTATTTCCGTCGCGAAACACGCTTGCCCTCATCGTCCCCAGCCAGCGACCGCCGATCGTTGCAGCAGTCTGAGGCATGGTCCGCCGATCAGCGCAAAAGCATCGTGGATGGCTGGCCAAATGATAGCCCTCGGCAGACGTAATTGCGGTGATGCGTGGCATGGGTCACTGTGGCATCATCTACCTTTTGCCGCGTAACACCCGCCGTGCCGGTTATCGTTCATATGCTTTGGGGAGGGCGCCTTCTTGCGGCGTGCGATAACGCTCGCGCAGGCGAACTTGACGATTGTCGAGCGACTGCTCCACACCGTCGATCCAGACCCTTTCTGGCGCACTGCTCAGCTCCAGCGGATCTCCGGACCACAACACAACGTCGCCCGCCGCACCGGCTTTCAAATGGCCGTAGCGTTCGCCCACGCCCATGATGTCGGCCACATCGCCGCTGATCGCCGCGAACGCCGCGTCCCAGCTGAGGCCCGTAGCCCCAGGCACTTTTTGCAGGCCCACCAGATTGCCGGCATATTGCGGGGCGTAACGCAGCTGGTGGGCGTCCTCGTCGTCGATCATGCCTATGGCGACTTTCACACCGGCGGCACGCATCCGCCCGATGTTTGACTGGGTGGCCGCCAGCATCTCGAAACTGCCAGGCAAATCGTTGAGCGCCGAGGCGATCACCGGCACGCCGGATTGCGCGATTCGGTCCGCCACCCGCCAGCCCTCGCTGGCGCCGACCAGAACCAGACGCAGATTGGCAAACTCCTTTTTCAGATCGAGTGTGCGCAGGATGTCGTTGGCGCTCTCGACATGCACCAACAGCCGCTGGCGCCCCTCCAGCACCGGCACGAGCGCGGCGGCATCAAAGCGCGTCAATAGCACGTCCTGCGGGCGATCTGCATTGCTTTCCAACATGCGCAGATCCGGCGAAGTTTCGCTCAGTGACTGCCCCTCGCTCTGGGCTGCTCCGCCTCCGCGCACATTGGCACGGCTGCCGAAGTCGCGGGCCTCACGCAAGGCGTTGCGGAACAGGGCGTGAGCCGCCGCGCGGCTCCCGCCCGCTTCGCGCGCGCCGGCTTCGCCCATTTCCACGAACTGAAAAGCGCGCGGCACACTGACAGCGTCGTAATCCTCGCCCAGATCGACGAGAGCGCCCTGCCCGGCAAAGATGCTGGTTGCGGTCGCGGGAGATACCACCGCGCGCGTCACTCCCGCAGCGCGGCTGACGGCAAAGGCGCTGTCCGTAGGATTGATCGCCGGAGAGACATCGATCGAGGCGTTGAACGGAGAGCTGTTCGCGCGGGTATCGTTGGTACCGGAAACGGCATCAACCTCAACCAGGCCAACGCGGCTAAACCCTGCGAATATCCCCGGGGTCACATATTTGCCGCCCGCATCGATCCGTTCGGCCCCGGTGGGAACTGCCACATTTGATCCGGCAGCCAGCACCTTGCCATTCTGGATGACGACTGTGCCGTTTTCGACAGGCGCGCTACCGTCTCCGGTGACGAGCTTCGCCCCGGTGATGGCGTAGGTTTGTGCGTCCAACGGCGTAGTAGCGATCGCGAGCCCGGCCAGCAGCGTGGTTCGCAAGATGTTCAAAGGTCCGCTCATTTTACATCTCCCGCGCCGGGCTGGCCCAGTTCAAAATCGCTCACGGGGCGGCGCGATGGATCGTCGGCGTCATATAGTAGAACGCCATCGACCCAGACTTTCTCGGGCCGCGAATAAACGCTCAGCGGGTCACCGTTCCACAACACCATGTCGGCCATCTTGCCGGGCTTCAGGCTGCCGGTCATCTTTTCGATGCCCAGCGCCTTGGCCGCATTAAAGGTCAACCAGCGGATGGCTTGTGCGTCGCTGATCTGCAGTCCCATGCGCCGCCCGTCGGCGAGCGCCTTGGCCGCTTCCTGGTTGAGCCGCTGGATACCGTTCTGATCGTCCGAATGAATGATCACACACGCCCCCGCGTTGTCGAGAAGGGCCGCATTTTCAGGGATCGCGTCATAGGCTTCCATCTTGAAGCCCCACCAGTCCGCCCATACGGCCGAACAGATATCATTCTCGCGCAGCAGATCGGCGATCTTATAGCTTTCCACGGCATGGTGGAAAGCGGTGACCTTGTATCCGGCCTCCTTGGCCATATCGATTACCTGCGCCATTTCATCCGCGCGGTAGCAATGGTTGTGGACCAGGATTTTGCCCTCGAGCACGCCGGACAGCGTCTCCTTGCCCAGATCATATTTGTGATCCTTGTCTTCGCGGTAAGCGCGCGCATCGGCCCAAGTCTGACGGTTAACAGCGAAGTTGCCCATGCGTGTGGAAGGCTTGCGGCCGCGGCTGCCGTACACGCGCTTGGGGTTTTCACCGCAAGCCATCTTGAAGCCGTATGGAGCGCCCGGAAACTTCATCCCCTGCGCGGTGCGCGAATAAACGTTTTTCAGCGTGACCGAACGGCCCCCCATCAGGTTGGCTGATCCGGGAAGTATCTGCAGCGAGGTGATGCCGCCGTTGGCCATTGCGCGGCTGAAGCCGGGATCCTGTGGCCAGACGCTATGCTCTGCCCACACATCGGGTGTGGTAGGGTCGGTGGCTTCGTTACCGTCCGAATGGGCTTCGACCGCGGGGCTGGGATAGACGCCAAGATGGCTGTGGACGTCGATGATGCCGGGGGTCACGAACTTGCCCGCGCCGTCGATCTCGGTTGCGCCTGCCGGGGCGGCCAGATTGGCATCCCCCACGGCCAGTATTTCGCCGCCGCTCATCACCACCGACCCGTTGTCGATGCGCGCCCCCTCGCCATCGTAGATTACCACGTTGCGCACCACGGTGGGTGTGGAAGGATAAGCGGCATAGGTCGATGCGAACGCCACCTCTCCTTGCGCCAGCGCCGTCGGATGCTTGTCCGTCTTGTCCGACGCGCTGGCGGTTTTGCCGCCCTGCGCTGCGCAGCCGCCCAGCGTGATCAGCAGCGCCGCAGCCAAAGCGGCCCCCGTCTTCCCCATCTCTGTTTTCATATCGTCCTCAACCCCGCGTGGTGGGGTAGACGCCGGCAGCCTGCGGTTCTCCCGCTTCGCGCTGGCCTTCCAGATCGTCTCCGACATCATCGTCCCTAAGCGTGTCCAGATGCATCAGCTTTTTGACCAGTGGGCTCACCAGCATTACAAACAGGCCGATGCCGATCGCCAGCAGACCGATCGACCAATAGACGCTCAGTGCCCCTTCGCGCGTGATCTCACCTCCCTCGCCACCTTCGCCCATGATCGTGCCAAGCAGGCCGGCCACGAAATTTCCGCCAGCGGTGCCGAAGAACCAGCCCGCCATCATCAGGCTGGCCATATGCGTGACCGACAGCCGGTTCATCGCGGAAAGGCCGACCGGGCTGAGGCAAAGTTCGCCGGTGGTCGAGAAGAAGTAGAACAGAAAAATGAACAGCACCGGCACCATCGCGCTGGCGCCGATCGAATTGGCGCCCCAGACCAGCACGACGAAAGCCAGGCCCATCTGTGCGATACCAAGGCCCATTTTTGCAGGCGTCGACGGCTCCCAGCCTTTCTTCGCCAAATACGGCCAGAGACCGCCGAAAATCGGCCCCATCAGGATGATGTAAATCGGATTGATCGACTGAAACAGTGACGTGGGAACGCCCGCCCGGTCAACGAACTTCTCCGTGAACAAATTTACCGAACCGCCCGCCTGCTCGAACAGGCCCCAGAAGATCGGCTGCAGCAAGATGAAGAAGATCATCGCAAACACGCGGTCGCGCGCATCCTTGTCCAGCTTAAATGCTTCTTTCAAGACGTATAGCAGCAGCAGTACACCGGAAACCAGCATGAGCCAGCCGACGACGGACTGGTATTGAATCAGCGCCCAAATGATTGCAACGCCGACAAAGCCGCAGAGATAGAGAAACCATTCCAGCTTCAAGCCCCAGACCGAGGTTTTCAGACGCGAAGGCACCGGCGGTTCGCCGCGCCCGAGCAGCAGCGGCTTGCCGACCACAAACACGATCAGGCCGAGCAGCATGCCAATACCGGCTGCGCCGAATCCGTAGGACCAGCCGATCGTCTCGCCGAGATAGCCAGCGATGATCGTGCCGACAGCGGCACCGACGTTAATGCCCATGTAGAAGATAGTATAGGCACCGTCGCGGCGAATATCGGTACGCGGGTAAAGCTGTCCCACGATCACCGAGATGTTTGCTTTCAGGAAACCGGAGCCGACGATGATGAAGCTCAGCGCAAGCCAGAAGATGTTGAGCGCGGGATCATTCTGATAGCCCGTGCCATTGCCCTCGAACGCCATCAGGAAATGGCCCATGGTGAGCAGGACCGCGCCGAAAAGCACCGCCTTACGCTGTCCCAGATAACGATCGGCCAGCCATCCACCGAGCACCGGCGTGATGTAAACGAGCGACGTGTAAGCGCCGTAGATGAAGGTGGCGCTACCGTCTGAATAAAGCCAGTGCTTGACCAGATAGAGCGTAAGCAATGCGCGCATGCCGTAATACGAGAAACGCTCCCACATCTCGGCGAAGAAAAGAATATAAAGGCCCTTGGGATGTCCGGCGAATTCCTCTTTGGGCCGCGTGACCGCATAGGCCCCAAGAATGAGGAAAAACAGCAGTGCGACCGTTCCGCTGGCCGCAATCCAGTCGGCCTCCTGCCACAAACCGATATCGTTGAAGCCCACTCTAAACCCCTCTTCTGATGACCTTCAGCCCGCGCTTCCGGCGGGTCACATTGGCGGGCAACCTAACGTAAAAATTGCGGCTGTGAAGAAGATTGTTGCGGTAGCCGTATCGAGCCGCCACCTTTGCACCATGACCTTCAACGATCTCGCAACGCCGCTGCGCTATCTACAGACCCGCCGATCCGCCAAGCCGCGCGATATGGGCGGAGCCCGCCCGGATGGCGCAGAAATGGAGGCCCTTGCGATTCTCGCGGCGCGCACACCCGATCATGGCAAGCTGTCGCCTTGGCGTTTCACCATCGTTCCCGATACCGCGCGTCCGGCATTTAAGACGCTGTTGGAACGCGCGTTTCTGGCTGCCAATCCGGGCGCGCGATCAGCTTCGGTCGATGCGGCTGCCCAATTGGCGGACTATGACGCGGCGCTGGTAATTGCCGCATTCGCGCCGGTCGACAGCGCCAAAATTCCGTTGTGGGAACAGCAACTGAGCTGCGGCGCGGCGGTGATGAACCTGTGCCATGCCGCCAATGCCCTCGGCTATGTCAGCGGGTGGATAACGGGCTGGGCGAGTACCGACCCCATGGTTACCGCGCAGTTCTGCGAAGATGGTGACCGGATCGCGGGGATCATATTTATCGGATCGAGCGCGGCCGAGATGGAAGAACGCCCCCGCCCCGATCCAGACGCTGTCGTGCACACGTGGAAGGGAATGATATTCTAGGCGCGGGCACCCTGGACGCGCTGAAGGCTCATACGACTGTTCTTCAACTGGCTCAGCATGGAAGGCGTGGGCAAAGCGCGGTCATTCATCCACCTGCCACTTGACCCGACCCACTGTATTATGGCACTGATCCACACATGGCTGATCCGCAAAAACCCGTTTACCTTCGCTTGCGCGATATCATTGCCGCCGCCATCATGGATGGCACCTATGCGGACGGCGATGCCTTGCCGTCAGTGCGTAGCTTTGCCGCCGATCAGGGCGCCAATCCGCTCACCGTTGCCAAGGCGTACCAGACCTTTCAGGATCAGGATCTGATCGTGGTGAAACGCGGTATCGGGCTATTCGTTGCCGCTGGCGCCCGGGCGCAGCTGCGTAAGATAGAGCGCGCCCGGTTTCTCAGCGAGACATGGCCGCCGGTGCGGGTGCAAATGGCGCGGCTTGATATCGATCTGACCGATTTGCTGAAGCGGGCGAACGCCTGAGTTGCGATCGGTGCGGCGTACCGTGCGCGCTGTTTAGGCAGCGCGGGCTGCCAATGCCTGCGCCAGATGAAACCGCGCCAATTTGCTGCCGGGTTGCAGCGCCACCGCCTTTTGCAGGATCTCGACCGCCTCATCCGCGTGTCCGGCCTTTAGCGCGACATAACCGTAGACATGCACCGCCGCCGGATTGCCCGGTTGCACGCGGTAAGCCAGCCGCGCGCGCGCAAGCGCTTCCGAAGGACGGCCTGCCTCCAGCAACGCGCGGGCGTAATTGAACTGCAGGGCCGCGTCGTTCGGGCCCAGGACGGCTATCAGCCCCGCATAGAGCGCGGCTGCATTGGCGCTCTGCCCCATGTCCAGATAATCGTCCGCGAGCATGTGCCGTGCGCCGACATCCGCCGGATTGGAGCGCAAGAACCGCAGCAACAGGTTGCGCACGGCCGCAGGATTGTTCTCCCTTCGCGCAAGCGACACCATGCGCGCCAGCAGCGACGGCGAGAAGCCGAGCGCCTCGGCGCGGGCGTAGGCATCGAACGCGGCCATCGGATCACCGGTTTCGGCCAGCAGATCCCCGACCAGCATATACGCGTCCGCAGCGCCCGGATTGCGGCTGAGCAGATCTTGCGCCATCACGAGTGCGGCTGCGCTGTCCCCTGACGCGTTCATGGCGCGGACCTGTTGGATCGGATCGCCCCCCTGGCCGACAAACACCGCCGCGTCACCGCCAGCGATTTGCGCGCGGTCGACCCATGCCATGGCATCAGCCCGGTCCCCGCCCGCCTCGAGCGCGCGTGCCAGGACAAGTGCGGCA
>JBBSUT010000019.1:0-24368 GCA_038234155.1 Sphingomonadales bacterium
CCGCCGGGGCGCACGAGATCGTGGTCCGCGCTATCGATAGCGCCGGTCAGGGGCAGCCGGAACATCCCGAACAGGTTTGGAATTTCGCTGGCTACATTGCGACCTCCTGGCACCGAACTGTCGTGACGGCTGCCTGATCGGTACAGTTAGGCGGCGGATCGGCCGCCGATATAATGCTGCGGCTTTGCGTCCGACTGTCTTCGACATGGATGCCGATGTCTGTTCCCGAGAGCCGCCATTTGTTCATCTGCATTTCTGCTTCGACCAACGCGGTCTGTCTTATCAAGCCGAAAAAATCGATGCTGACCGCGCACAGGGCGATAACCGAGCTTCTCGGTTATAAGCATGAGATTAAGAACCATCTGCCGCTTCTCGCCATTCAAGATCTCAACTGGGTCCTGATCTCGTCGGAGTGGTCGACATTGCTCGGCCATGGCGCCGCCTCGGCCCGTATCTGGTCACGCAATATGATGATCAGCGCGCTTTTTTTTGATGAAAGTTGAAGAATGACCGCACCGTCGCTGCGAAACGAAAAGCGCACCTGCGCCGCAGGGGCGGAGGTGCGCTCTATATCTTGACGTTACAGATCCGTTGATTATTTCACGGAGGCAACCTCGCGTTCGTCCACGACTGCGTTTTTCTGCCCTTCACCCTTGGCAATGGATGATGTGGCGGGGACGCCCTGATAGCCGGAGATTGATTCCGCGCTCGCCATGCCCGGAGCGTCGGATTTTCCGCCGAGCAGGTCGCGCGTCGCCTTTTCGATGCGGTCGCCGATCGCTTTGTCGACATTGCGCCAATAGGCGAATGCCCGTACGAGGATCGGCTCGCTGACACCATCGGCAAGGTGTCCGGCCACGTTGTCGACGAAGCGGACACGCTCTGCATCATCCATCACTTCGCGCACCAGCAGGCCGGGCTGGGTCCAGTCGTCGTCGTCCTTGCGCAAGGTGTAAGCCGCGCGGACCATGTCGCCGTCAGCCATCCACGTCGCTTCCCCGCCAACTTCGGGCTGCGCGCCGGGACCGCCATAGGAGTTTGGGGCGTAAACCGGATCGAGGGCGTTCACCGTACGGCCTTGTCCGGCACGGGAGTAAGAATTTACCTCAGCCGCCTTGGCCTGGTTGACCGGGATCTGCTTGTAATTGACCCCCAGCCGATGGCGGTGCGCGTCAGAATAGGAGAACCCGCGCGCCAGCAGCATCTTGTCAGGGGACAGGCCGATGCCGGGCACCATGTTATTGGGCTCAAACGCCAGTTGCTCGATCTGGGTGTCCCAGTCGACCGGATTGCTGTCGAGCGTGAGTTTGCCGACTTCCATCAGCGGGTAGTCCGCGTGAGGCCATGTCTTGGTCAGGTCGAAGGGGTTGATCCGGTAGGTCTTGGCGTCCTCGAAAGGCATGATCTGGAACTTCAGCGTCCAGCTGGGGAATTCGCCCTTGGCAATGTGATCGAACAGGTCGCGGCGGTGATAATCACCGTCCTGGCCGGCCATGTTGTCGGCTTCGTACTGCGTGAGGTGGGCGTTGCCGTCGCCCAGGTCCGTATGGAAATGCCACTTCACCCAGAACTTCTCACCGGCGTCGTTGATCAGCATATAGGTGTGGCTGCCGTAGCCGTTCATCTCGCGCCAGTTTTTGGGCACGCCGCGGTCGCCCATAAGATAGGTGACCTGGTGCGCGCTTTCCGGGCTGAGCGTCCAGAAGTCCCACTGCATATCATGGTCGCGCAGGCCGTTGTCGGCGCGGCGTTTCTGGCTGCGGATAAAGTGCTGAAACTTCAGCGGATCGCGCACGAAGAAGATCGGCGTATTGTTGCCGACCATGTCGAAATTGCCGTCCTCGGTATAAAATTTTACCGAGAAACCGCGCGGATCGCGCCAGGTGTCCGGGCTGCCGCGTTCGCCTGCGACCGTGGAGAAACGCATCGCCGTTTCAACTTTGGCGCCGCGCTGGAGGAACTTTGCCTTGGTGTACTTGCTAAGGTCCCTAGTCACCTCGAAATGGCCGAATGCACCGCTGCCTTTGGCATGCGGCTGGCGTTCGGGAATACGCTCGCGATTGAAGTTGGCCATCTGCTCGAGCAGGTAATGATCATTCAGCACTATCGGGCCGTCACGGCCGATGGAAAGAGAATGCTCGTCGCTCTGGACCGGGATGCCGGCATCAGTGGTCGTGCGGGGGGCGTTTTTCTTGTCACTCATATACAGTACCTTTGGGTGCGGGGGCGAATGCGCCCGCGGGCTAATCCAGAAACGGCGCGAACGGAAACATGTTCCATCGTAAGGCTCAGGTCCCAAAAAAGGGATCCCCGAAGCTTCGATGATCTGTTTCGAGGTCAACGGAGGGAACGTTGCAATGCGCGGTCTGCTCTGGTTGTCTGAAGCGCAGAGGCGCCGTTTTGCGCCGTATTTTGCACCGTCGAAAGGTATGGGCCGCATGGTCTGTCGCCAACGTCGCCATGTCGAAAACGGGTTTGGCAAAAGACCGGCGGCGCATTCAAACTCGCTACGACAGACGCAAATACATCATTCTGTCCGCCATCTGTACCGCGGCAGCTGTCATCTCCAGACGGTGATCAATTGATCCGGAGCCAAAGTTCCAGCGCGCCAGAAACGGTTGCTGGCCTTAGGCTGGCATCAGCATGAAGCTGCCCGAAACACCGTCCGCCTGCGCCGATGGGGCGATCCATAGGCGGAACAGGCCTGGCTCCACCGTGGGTGTCAGCGTTTGCCCCACGAACATGAGGTCAGCGCGCGTCAGCTCGAAACTTATGTCGCGGCTTTCACCCGGCTCCAGCTTAACCCTCTTATAAGCTTTCAGCGCGCGCACCGGCTGCGTGATGCTGGCTGCGGCATCGTGGACATAGAGCTGCGCCACCTCCTCGGCTGTGCGCCTGCCCTTGTTGGATACCGTCGCCCGGACGACCAGCTTGCCATCCCAAGCCATTGCGTCTGCGTCTAGAATCAACCCCGAATAGAAGATCCTTCCATAAGTGAGTCCGTGGCCGAAGGCGAACCGCGCCGCATTGGGATATTGCCGGTAATGCGCCTTATACTCGAGCGGCGGACCTTCCGGATTGGGGCGTCCGGTCGATTTGTGCGCATAATAATAGGGCGACTGGCCGGTGGCATAGGGAAAGCTGACCGGCAGCCGCGCCGAGGGACTTTCTGCCCCAAAAAGAATGTCAGCGGCAGCGTGACCGCTCTCGGAGCCCAGGAACCAGGTTACCAGGATCGCCGGCGCCGCCAGCACCGCGCCGCCGAGCGCCAGCCCGCGGCCGTTTTTGAGCAGGACGACCACCGGCTTGCCGGTCTGCGCCACCGCCTCGGCCAGCGCCATCTGCGCCTCGGGCACGGTGATGCTGGTGCGCGACTGCGCCTCGCCCGACATGTTGGTACTCTCTCCGATGGCCAGCAGCACCACGTCGGCTGCGTTGGCGGCGGTTACGGCGGCGGCAATGCCGCCCGCCAGCGCCGCATCGACGCCCGATCCTGGCGTTACCGTTACGCTGGCCGCGTCGGCCACGGCGGCGCGCACGCCGGTGGCCAGATCCACGGCATCGGCATCGGTGCCATAGACGTTCCAAGGCCCCACCAGATCATGCTGGCCGCTGGCGAACGGACCGATAATCGCAATGCGCCGTCCGCTGCGAGGCAGCGGCAGCAGATCGCCGTCGTTTTTCAGCATCACGATCGAACGGCGGCCGGCCTCGCGCGCCAGCGCCAGCATATCTGGCGTGCGGATGCGCGTCTTTTCGCGTTTCGGATCGATCCGGCGGAACGGATCGTCGAACAGGCCCAGCTTGTGCTTGACCGCCAGCACGCGCCGCACCGCTTCGTCCAGCCGCGCCATCGGCACGTCTCCCGCAGCCACAAGTGCGGGCAGATGGTCGATATAATAGCCGCTCTGCATGCTTACGTCGGTGCCTGCCATGAACGCCAGCCGCGTCGCCTCGCGCGCATCGGCGGCGAACCCGTGCGCGATCAGCTCCTCGTCTCCGGTATAGTCAGACAGCACGAGGCCGGAGAACTGCCACTCACCGCGCAGAACGTCGGTCAACAGCCAGGGATTGGCGGTAGCCGGGATGCCTGACAGTTCATTGAATGCGGCCATCACGCTGAGCGCGCCGGCGTCCAGCGCCGCCGTGAACGGCGGAAAATAGACGTCCCGCAAGGTGCGTTCGGAAATATCCACCGTGTTGTAGTCCAGCCCGGCTTCGGCCGCGCCATAGGCCGCAAAATGTTTGGCGCAGGCCAGCAGGTTGCGCTGGCCGGTTAGATCGTCGCCCTGAAAACCGCGTACGCGCGCCGCGGCCATAGCCTGACCCAGCAGCACGTCCTCGCCCGCTCCCTCCACGCTGCGGCCCCAGCGGGCATCGCGCGCAATGTCTACCATCGGTGCGAAGGTCCAGTCGATCCCCGCGGCGGAGGCCTCGATTGCCGCGGCGCGGGCAGTGCGTCTGGCCAAATCGGGGTCGAAACTGGCCGCCTCACCCAGTGGCACGGGAAAAACGGTGCGAAAGCCGTGGATCACGTCGGCAGCAAAGATCAGCGGGATCTTCAGCCGCGACTCGCCAGTGGCGGCGCGCTGCATCTGGCGCGCCATCTCGGCCCCGTTGCCGTTAAACACGCCGGTCAGCCGTCCCTGCCGGGCCTGCTCCAGCTGTTCGCCGAAGCTGGCGCCGTTGCCGGCTGGATTGAGCGTGGTCGCCGCGCCGCCGGACCAGGCCGCGGCCATGAGCGTGAGCTGGCCCGCCTTTTCCTCAACCGTCATCGCTGCCAGCAGCTGCTCTAGGCTGGGCGGCAGCATCAGCGCCGCGCCTGCCGCCGCCTGGGTCAGCGCCCGCGCCGGGCTGGCCAGCCATGCGGTGGTGGCCGCTGCGCCCATCAGCAATGCGCGCCGGGAAACCTGAAATGCCTGCACGATCCATCCCCTCCATTATGTTCTACGCTGATATCCGCGCGAACGGCGCAACGCACCTATTGATCACGCCCTTCTATTGATGTAACCGGTTACATCAAGTCAAGAAACACGGCTCGCGCAGGGGGAGCCGCCCGAGCATCGACGATGCCGGGATGTGGAGAGGATCAGGGGCCGGCATGTCGAATGCGACGATCCGCGATGTGGCACGCGAGGCAGCGGTTTCCGTTGCCTCGGTATCGCGTGTGATCAACGGCCATACCAATGTCCGCCCCGAAATGCGCGAGCGGGTGGAGGCGGTGGCGCGCAAACTGGGATATGCGCCGCATGCCGGTGCGCGCCAGCTTTCCACCGCCAGAACCCACACGATCGGCGTGTTGCTGCCTGACATCCATGGCGAGTTCTTTTCCGAATTGCTGCGCGGCATGGACCGGGAAGCGTCGGATCGCGGGTTCCAGTTGCTGCTCTCCAACATCCATGCCGAGCCCCATCATGCGGTCGCCTCTTTGCGCAATATGCGCGGGCGCGTGGATGGACTGGTGGTGATGGCCCCGCATATCGGAACCGAACTGCTGTTCGCGCACTTGCCGGCCAGCTTGCCGGTGGTGCTCGTCAACTGCGCCGAGCATGACCGGGCCCATGCCGAACTGAATATCGACAACCACGGCGGGGCTACGGCGATGATCGACCATCTGGCCGATCTCGGTCACCGCGATATCGTCCACCTCAGCGGCCCAGCCGGCAACCAGGAGGCGGCCGCGCGCCGCGCCGGTTATGTTGCGGCCATGGCGCGCCGCGGCCTGCCGCCGCGCGTCATCGAAGGCGATTTCATGGAGGAGAGCGGCACCGCCGCCGCGTTGCAGTTGCTGCTCCAGACCGCCCTGCCGGATGCGCTGTTTGCCGCCAACGACATGATGGCGATCGGTGCGATGATCGCGCTGCGCGATGCCGGTATCGCCGTGCCCGAAGGCATCGCCATCGCCGGTTTCGACGACATCCCGCTCGCCCGCATGGTCTCGCCCGGCCTGACCACCATGCGGGTCGACATCGCAGGCTTGGGATCGCGCGCGGTCGTGCGGCTGGCTGACCTCATCGATGGCGCAGAAGTCACCGGCGTGGAACCCAGCCTGCCCGAACTCGTGCCGCGCCGTTCAACCTTTTCCTCCTCACGAGACGCAGTTCCGCAGCAACCCCCTTTAGGACATCGGCCATGAAAACCATAAAATTCAAGATTTTGCTCGCCAGCGCTACCATGCTGACCAGCTCCGTGGCGGCGCTGACGCCGCTGGCAGCGCAGACGACCACCGCCTCGATCGGCGGGCAGGTGACGGACGCAGCAGGCAGTCCGGCCAGCGGCGCCACGGTGACGGCGCGCGCCCTGGCCACCAACCAGATCAGGACGGTAACCGCCGACGCCGCCGGTGATTACACGCTGAGCGGCCTGCGTCCCGGCGACTACGAGATTACTGCGGCTGCGGCCGACGGCTCCGTCCGGACCGAGCAGGTGACCGTGAGCATCGGCCAGGCGGCCACGCTCAATTTCGATATTGCCGGTCCGGGCACCACCACTGCGGCGGACGGCGGCGCGGCCGATCAGGGCGGTACCATCGTGGTCACGGCATCGCGGCTGACCGAGACCAAGACCAGCGAGATCGCCACCAACGTAACCCAGCAGCAAATCAGGGCGCTGCCGCAGACCGATCGCAACTTCCTGTCGTTTGCAGCGCTGGCGCCTGGCGTCCGCTACAACGACAGCGAAACCGACAAGAGCTTCACCTCGGGCGCGTCCACCGCCAGCCAGGTGAATGTTTTCATCGACGGCGTGAGTTTGAAGAACAAGCTGCGCGAAGGCGGAATTGCGGGGCAGCAGAACAGCCGCGGCAATCCGTTTGGACAGCTCGCCGTGCAGGAATTCCGCGTGCTGACGCAAAATTACAAGGCGGAATATGAGCAGGCCGGGGCGGCGATCATCACCGCGATTACCAAATCGGGCAGCAATGAATTTCATGGCGAGGCATTTGGCCAGTATACAGACAAGAGCCTGACCGAGAAAAGCTACTTCGACAAACGCTTCAACCGGCCGGAACCCGACTTCACTCGCAAGCAATATGGCGTGTCGCTGGGTGGGCCGATCATCAAGGACAAGCTGTTCTTCTTTGCGGCTTATGAGGGCAACGACCAGAACCGCGCGTTCAACGTGCAGTCCAACGCTTCCCCCACCAACCGCGCGCTGTTCGAGGCCGCGTCCGGTCGCCGTCTGAGTGATTTCGAAGGGTCCTTCGTCAGCCCGTTCCGCGGCGATTTCTACTTCGGCAAGCTGACCCTCACCCCCGACGACCGGCAATTGTTCGACGTTTCGTTCAGTCGCCGCCAGGAAAGCGATATCCAGGGTTTTGGCGGCGAGACCGCTTTTGAAAGCGCGGAAAACAAGAAGAACAAAGTTGACACCTATCTGTTCAAATGGACCTATTCGGGCGACACGGCGATCAATGAGTTCAGCGCTAATTATCTGGATTACACGTTCAATCCGACATCGCTGAACCCGCAGCTGCCCACGTTCGAATATGCCGGCGTCATTACATATGGCGGCAAGGATTCGACGCGGCGCGAGCGGCAGCAGAGCTATACGATCCGCGACGATCTGACCTTCACCGGGCTCGATCGGCATGCCATCAAGGTTGGTGCGCGCGTCGAATTTACTGATATTGAATTTAACAACATGTCGTTCGTGCAACCGCGTTACACCTTCCGTATCGACCCGGCGAACAGCACCAGTTTCGCGTTTCCTGCTGAGGCGCGTCTGGGGCTGGGCAACGGGCGTATCTTCGGGTCGAACATCCAATATGGGCTTTACGCGCAGGACGACTGGGATATCACCGATCGCATCCAGCTCAACATCGGTCTGCGCTGGGATTATGAAACCAACGGTTTCAACAACAACTACCGCACGCCGCCGGCCGCCATCGCAACATTGCGATCGCTGCCCCCGACCTTCTATTTCGATCCCGAAAACTACATCAGCGACGGCAACAACCGTAGGCCGTTCGCCGGGGCTTTCGCGCCGCGCATTGGATTCAGCTGGGATATTTTTGACAACCAATCGACCGTATTGTTCGGCGGGTTTGGCCGTTATTATGATCGCAACAATTTCAACAACACGGTCGACGAGCTGTCGCGCACGATCAATCCGATCGGGGTGTTCCGCTTTTCCGCCGACGGCGCACCGCGCGGCGGCTTGCCCACGGTGCAGTTCAACCCGTCCTATCTCAACCGGGATGGGCTGATCGCGCTCCGCAACACGTCCACGCAGGGACTGCCCGAGCTGTTCGCGGTGAAGAACGACGCCAGGCCGCCGGTGAACGATCAGGCGAGCCTGGGTGTGCGCCAGCGGCTGGGCCAGTTCCAGGCTGCGCTGACGGCCTCCTATCAGCGTGGGCGCAACGGCTACACCAATCTGTTCGCCACGCGGCAGAACGGCGGCCTGGGCAATTGCTGCAACACCGCCAGCGCGGTGGCCAATGGCTATGGCAATGTGCTGATCGGTTTTGACGGCCTCGATACCCGCTACAAGGCGATCTATTTCACGCTCGACAAAATCTATAGCCGGACGGCAGGCTGGGGCTTCAACCTGGCTTATACGCTGTCCAAGGCGGAGCAGAACGGCAATGATCTGTTCAGCCTTGATGGGCTGGTGCCGGACCAATATGGCTGGCGGCCGCGCGGAGGAGACGAGCGGCACCGGCTTGTCCTTTCCGGCCTGGTGGACCTGCCGTTTGGCTTCCAGCTGTCGACGCTGACCACGCTCGGCAGCGGGCAGGCTTATCAGGTGACCGACGCCACCCAGGGGTTCGATACCGGCAAGCTGCGCTTCACCGCGGCCTATCCGGAGAAGAATTGCATCAAGAGCATCTTCGCCTATTGCGAGGTCAATCTGACGCTGGCCAATCATTTCAGCGTCTTCGGTCAGAAGGACCGGGTCGAAGTCGCGGTCGATCTGCTGAACGCCTTCAACAACAAGAACTTCTCCGGGTTCGATGGTTTCTTCAACAGCGCGATCAATCCGCAGACGGGCGAAGTGTCGGATCCCCTGAACCCCGGCAATGCGCAGAATGCCAACAGCACGCTGACGCTGCCCCGGCGCATCCAGTTCCGCTTGGGGTACCAGTTCTGATCGGACGGGGCGGCGGCGTCTTGGGCACCGCCGCCGCCTGGCCGTTCGGACGACGAGGAGCAACATCATGATCGATCGGCGCGCCCTGCTCGGCACCGGCGGTTTGGGCGTGCTGGGGCTGGTGGGCGGCTGCCTGCCGTCCGGCCGACCTTCGATGGGGATCGGCGCGCGTACCGATCTGATGGCCGACATCCAGGAGCGCACGTTCCGCTTCTTCTGGGACACTACCGATCCAAAAACCGGGCTTGCCCCCGATCGCTGGCCGACACCCAGCTTTGCCTCGATCGCGGCGGTCGGCTTTGCGCTGACGGCCTATCCTGTCGGTGTGGTCCACGGATGGATCAGCCGCGCCCAGGCGCGCGCGCGAACGCTGGCCACGCTGACTTTTTTTGCCAACGCGCCGCAGGGACCGGCCGAAACCGGCGTGAGCGGCCACAAGGGGTTTTTCTATCATTTCCTCGACATAGAAACCGGTCATCGCTTCAGGAACACCGAATTGTCCACGATCGATACCACACTGCTGCTGGGCGGTGCGCTGTTCGCGCAAGGCTGGTTCGACGGCGATCACCCGGACGAAGCGCGCATCCGGGCGCTGGTCGATCAGATCTACGGTGCCGTCGACTGGACCTGGTTCACCCCGCGCGCGCCGTTGGTGGCGATGGGCTGGCATCCGGAGACGGACTTTATCCCGAGCGACTGGGACATCTACAACGAGAGCCTGCTGCTTTATGTGCTGGCGCTCGGATCGCCCACCCATCCGCTGCCGCCGGAAACCTGGGACCGCTGGACCGCAGCGTTCGATACGCAGTGGACCACCGCGCACGGCGCCCCACATCTCGCGTTCCCGCCGCTGTTCGGGCATCAGTACAGCCATGTCTGGATTGACTTTCGCGGCATCCAGGATCGTTTCATGCGCGCTCGCGGCATCGATTATTTCGAGAACAGCCGCCGCGCCACGCTGGCCCAGCGCGGCTATGCCATCGCAAATCCCGCGCGCTGGACCGGTTATGGACCCGATCTATGGGGTCTGACCGCCTGCGACGGACCGGGCGATTTCACGCAATCGATCGATGGCCGGGAGCGGCAGTTCATGGGCTATTCGGCGCGCGGGGCCTATGAGCGCGACGATGGCACCATTGCCCCCACCGCCGCGCTGGGATCGATCGCTTTCGCGCCAGAGATTGTCGAGCCGGCCGCGCGTGCGATGGTCGATCGCTACGGAACCGGTATCTATGGCCGGTACGGCTTTTTCGACAGCTTCAACCCCACGCTGCAGGACCGGGCCGCGCCTATATCCGCCGGGCGCATCGTGCCGGGCGTCGGCTGGGTCGACGACGATTATCTGGGCATCGATCAGGGCCCGATCGTGACGATGATCGAAAATTGGCGCAGCGGTCTGATCTGGGAGACGGTGCGCAAGAGCCCGCATATCCGGCGCGGGCTGATGCGCGCGGGCTTCACCGGCGGCTGGCTGGCATGAGTGCGCTTGCGCTCCTGATGGCCACAGCGGTGGGCACCGCCGCGCCCGCCCCGCTCCTGCTCGACGGCTTCGAAACACCGGCGTCCTGGGAAGCGGCCGGATCGGACGGGGTGACATCGAACATCGCCGAAGTGCCCGGCGACACCGGCGCGGCGCTGGCGCTCAACTATGATTTCGGCGGTGTTGCTGGCTACGCCTATGCTCGCCGGCCGCTTCCCATTCTTTTCCCGGAGAATTTCGAGATCACGCTCAAGCTGCGCGGCAGTGGCGGCGCGAATGATCTGCAGATAAAGTTCGTCGATGCCACCGGCAAGAATGTCTGGTGGTACCGCAAAAATGATTTCAAGCCTTCCGCTGATTGGCAGACCGTCCGCATCCGCGCGCGCGACATCACGTTCGCCTGGGGACCGACCGATGACACGGCGCTACCTCCCATCGCATCGATCGAAGTGGTGATCGTGCGCGGGCGCGATGGCGGGGCCGGGCGGCTCGAAATGGATGATCTGATGCTGACGCCCAGGTCGCCGATCGCGCCGCCTTCCATGCCGGTTGCCAGCGATCCGCGCGCGATGGATGGACGCAGCGACACCGCCTGGACAGGCCAAGGCAGCGACATCCTGCGGATCGATCTGGGCGGACAGCGCCTGCTCGGCGGCGCGAAGCTGGAATGGACGCCTGGAAAGGGCGCCGCGCAATACAGCATCGATGGCTCGGACGACGGCCGCACCTGGCGCACCTTATACAGCGTGACCGGCGGCGATGGTGGCAGCGATCCCGTACCCTTGCCCGGCAGCGAAGCGGCCTGGCTGAGGATCGCTTTGCCAAAGGATGCGCCCGACGCCTCGCTCGCAGAAGTCACCGTCGAGCCCGCCGAATGGGCGAGCGACCGCAACGACTTCATCGCCTCGCTTGCCAGCACCGCACCGCGCGGCACTTTTCCGCGCGGTTTCACCCAGCAGCCCTATTGGACACTGGCCGGCACCGATGGAGGAAGCGACAGCGGACTGATTGGAGAGGACGGGGAAATCGAGGTGGCCAAGGGCGGTTTCTCAATTGCACCGTTCGTCGTTGCCGAGGGACAGACGTTCACCTGGGCGGACATGACGAGCAGCCAGACGCTGAACGACGGCTATCTACCCATGCCCGGCGTCCGCTTGCAGGGGCCGGGCTGGCATCTCGAGACGCAGCTTGTCGCTGACGAGACGGCGCCGCGTCTGCTGGCGCGCTGGCGGCTGGTGAACGACAGCGATCATCCTCGAAAACTGACGCTGGCGCTCGGCGTGCGGCCGTTTCAGGTCAATCCGCCCGCACAGTTCCTCAGCCAGCGGGGCGGCATTTCCGGCATTTCGGCGATTGCATGGGGCGATGGCCAACTGACGGTCACCGGTACGCCGGCCATTGCTGGGGATACCCCGTCCGTGCGCAGGCTGATCCCGCTGCGCGCGCCCACCGTGGTTTCAACAGCCGCGTTCGACAGGGGCGCACTGATGCACCCGGCCATGCCGGGCGGCGGACCAAGCGTGACAGATACGCACGGTCTGGCCTCGGCCGCATTGCGTTTCGAAGCTATCCTGGAGCCCGGCCGTGCGATCGACGTTCCGATGGCGATCCCGTTCGATACGGGCGGCGCGCCGCCGTCGGAGGCGGCGTTCGACGCGGCCGTGGCCGCCACGCAGGCCGCGTGGCACAGCAAGCTTGATGCCATCGCCATCGCCGTGCCGCCAGCCAAGCAAGCCGTGGCCGACACGATCCGCACCGCACTGGCGCATATCCTGATGAGCCGCGATGGCGCTCAGATGCGGCCAGGCACCCGGTCCTACGATCGCAGCTGGATCCGCGACGGGGCGATGATGGCCGATACGCTGTTGCGGCTGGGCGCCGTCCAGCCGGTACGGGATTTTGCGGACTGGTACGGCGGCCAGCTGTTCGACAACGGCAAGGTGCCGTGCTGCATAGACGATCGCGGACCTGATCCGGTGCCGGAAAATGATGCGCAGGGCGAGTTCATCCACCTGCTGGTGCAACTTTATCGGCATACCGGCGACGACGCGCTGCTCCAGCGCGACTGGCCGCGGATCGCGGCGGCGCTGGGCTATATGGAGGCGCAGCGGCAGTCCGAACGCATACCCGAAAATCTGATTGGCGACCGGCGCGTGCGCTATGGCCTGATGCCGCCTTCGATCAGCCACGAAGGCTATAGCGCGGCCCCGCAATATAGTCTGTGGGATGATTTCTGGGCGCTGACCGGATATCGGGACGCCAGCTTCGCCGCGCAGGTGCTGGGCAAGCCGGAGGCCGCGACGATCGCGGCGCAGCGCGATGAATTTGCGCAGGATATCCAGGATGCGATCGCCGCGTCGACCAGGCGCTTCGGCATTGATTACATCCCTGGGGCGACCAGCCTGGGCGATTTCGATGCCACCTCCACCACGATTGCGCTGGACCCGGCGGGGCAGCGCGACGCGCTTGATCCGATACTCCTCGGCAACAGTTTTGCGCAGCAGTTTGCGCGGGTGACCAGTCGGCGTGAACCCGGCGCGAACTGGACCGAATACACGCCGTATGAGCTGCGCAACGTGTCCGCCTTCGTCCGGCTGGGCGATGCGGGCAAAGCCAATGCGCTGCTCGATATCTACATGACCGATCGCCGCCCGGCCGCATGGAACGGCTGGGCCGAGGTGGTGGGCCGCGATCCGCGCGCGATCCGCTTCATCGGCGATATGCCGCACGCCTGGGTCGCCTCGGACTTCATCCGCGCGGCGCTGGACCTGTTTGTGTATGAACGGGGGAGCGACGGCGCGATCGTGCTGGGCGGCGGCCTGACACGGGACTGGTTGGAACAGGGCGGCGTGTCGATCTGCGGACTTGGCAGTAGCGCCGGGACGATAGATTTTACCATCCGGCTAGAAGGTACACGTCTGGTCGCCACCATTGACGGTACTGCGCAGCCGACAGCAGGCTTCGTCCTGCGCTGGCCTTTGGAAGAGCCGATGGGCCAGACGACGATCGACGGCAAATCGGCAGATTGGCGCGATGGCGCGCTTACCATTGCGCCAACGGGCCGCGCGATCCAGGTTGTTGTGGCGGTGCCGGGAGCTAGCGGCAGGACTTCTCAGCAGCGCAGCACCTGTGGCACAGGAGTAAGTCATTTAAAAGACCGCAAACTTGCGTCAGCCCAACTCAACCAATAACCTGTACGCTCGGTGGACGGCACCAACCAAAACTTAAAAGCCGAGGTTTCCCGCCAATTTTGATAGGATCTGGTGGACAGGGCTGGATTCGAACCAGCGTACGGAAAACCGGGCAGATTTACAGTCTGCTGCCTTTAACCACTCGGCCACCTGTCCCCAGGGTCGATCGCCCCGATGGAGCGACGTTCCGCGAGCGGCCAGGCCGCGGACAAGGCCGGGTCAATGGCGAGGCGGCGGTTCGATGTCAAGCGCTGCACCACTCCAAAACCCTCCCCGCGCGTCGCTACGGGAGAGGGTCGATGCGACGGGGAGGATTTTGGCTCTAGTCCGCCTCCACCACGACCAGCGCGGCATCCTTTTGCACTTGCGCGCCCTGGGTGGCTTTCAGCTCGGTCACGGTGCCGTCGAACGGCGCGGTGAGGCTGTGCTCCATCTTCATCGCCTCCAGCGTGACGAGCTTGTCACCCGCGCTCACGCGGTCGCCCTCGGCCACACTGACCGCGATGATTTTTCCGGGCATGGGGGCAAGGATCGCGCCGTCTCCGGCGGCGGCCGCGCCGCTGCCCTCGACGCGGAATGGCGAAAGCTGCCAGACCTGACCCTCTTCGGCGATCAACAGTTCGTCGGCAATTTCCCCGCTCTCGTTCGCGCTCACCGGCAGCTCCACCGGTTCGCCGTCGAGCAGAAACCAGGCGGTGTTCTTGGGCGGGGCGTTGAGGCGGAAACCCGGCATATCGGTGAACGGCAGCAGCACGCTCGCCTGTTCGCCCAGTTCGTCGTCGGAGGGCGCGCCGCCGGGCATCAGGTCGTCGCCCGCGCGGGCGATCAGCCCGGTGTCGAGGTCGGCCGCCACGAAATCGGGATGATCGAGCGCGCGCACCAGAAATCCGGCATTGGTCTTGACCGGCCACACCGCGCTGTCTGCAATCATGTCGCGCAGGCCCGCCCGGGCTTCCTCGCGCGTTTCGGCATGGAAAATCATCTTGGCGATCATCGGGTCGTAAAAGGGCGAGATGTCCGCGCCGGTTTCAACGCCGGTTTCAACGCGCCCACTCTGGTCCAGATCGAACAGCTCCAGCCGCCCGGTGCTCGGCAAAAACCCGCTTGCCGGGTCCTCGGCATAGAGCCGCGCCTCGATCGCATGACCGTTGATCGACAATTCGTTCTGCTTCATCGGCAGCGGTTCTCCGCTGGCCACGCGCAATTGCCATTCGACCAGATCGACGCCGGTGATCTCCTCGGTCACCGGATGCTCGACCTGCAGCCGCGTGTTCATTTCCATGAACCAGATGCGGTCGGCGCGCAGGCCTTCGGAGCCGTCGGCGATAAATTCGATCGTGCCCGCGCCCTCATAATCCACGGCCTGTGCCGCACGCACGGCGGCGCCGCAGACCGCGGCGCGGGTGGCCGCGTCCATGCCCGGCGCGGGGGCTTCCTCGATCACCTTTTGGTGCCGCCGCTGGAGCGAACAGTCGCGCTCGAACAGATGGACGACGTTTCCATGGGAATCGCCAAAGACCTGCACCTCTATATGGCGCGGGCTTTCGACCCATTTTTCGATCAGCACCACGTCATTGCCGAACGCGGCGGCGGATTCGCGCTTGGCTGATGTCAGCGCATCCGCGAAACCCTCGGGGTTCTCGACCTTGCGCATGCCTTTGCCGCCGCCGCCCGCGACCGCCTTGATAAGCACCGGATAGCCGATCTCGGCGGCGCGCTCCGCGAGATAATCGGGTTCCTGGTTGTCGCCGATATAGCCCGGCGTGGTCGGCACCCCGGCGGCGTCCATCAACGTCTTGGCCGCGTCCTTCAGGCCCATCTTGCGGATCGAATCCGGCTTCGGCCCGACCCAGATCAGGCCCGCGTCCAGCACGCTTTGCGCAAAATCCGCGTTCTCCGAAAGAAAGCCATAGCCCGGATGGATCGCCTCGGCCCCGGTTTGCTTTGCGGCGGCGATGATCTTCGCGCCGACCAGATAGGATTTGGCGGCTTCGGATGGTCCGATATGCACCGCCTCATCGGCGGAGCGCACATGCAGCGCATTGCGGTCGGCGTCGGAATACACCGCGACGGTGCGGATACCGAGCCGCCGCGCGGTGCGGATGATCCGGCAGGCGATCTCGCCGCGATTGGCGATGAGGAGAGAGGTTATCATGGCAACGGTGGTACAGAGTTCGGTGGAACGTGAAAACCGCTATTGGAACTGACCGGTACGCAACAGACGCTTACTGTGACGCTGCGGATGCACACGCAATTCCGCGCCGCATTTTCGGCAGCATATTCGATCGCCGCCGATGGTTGAAGAACCGAAAAATTGGCGGCAAGAGAAATGCTCTCGCCGCCAATCAGGATGTCAGCGGACGCCGCGCGGACCGAGATTGTCCCCAAGCAAGGTCGGATTGTGCTCGCCCGAACGCCCGGGCGGCGGACCGGATTCGGCGCCATTGCCATATCCGTTGTTATTCTTCTTAACTTTGCCAGTGGTCGGCGCGGGATCGAGCCCGAAGCAGTCACCCAGTTCCGAATTGCAGTCCGTCGGTATGGGAATGGATTCGCCCCCGGCCACGAAAGCTATTTCGTTGACTTCCAATTGTCGCATCGTTCGCTTCCCATCGTTGTTATGTCCAAGACATTTAACAAAAAAAGGCTGTGCGCGTCTAAACAAGTGAGGTTGAGGCCGGGTTAATTAGGCCGCAGAGCACAGGATCGTTGGCTTTGCATCGCAGACGGCTTTGGCTCTGCCGTCACATCCGGAACACGCCGAATTGCGCTCGCTCCGGCACTGGCGCGTTCAGGCACGCCCCGAACGCCAACCCCAGCACATCCCTGGTCTGCGCCGGATCGATGATGCCGTCGTCCCAGCCGCGCGCGGTGGCATAATAGGGGCTGCCCTCCTCCTCATATTTGTCGCGGATCGGGGCTTTGAAGGCTTCCGCCTCTTCCGCGCTCCAGTTATCGGCGTCGCGGTGGACGGTGGCGAGCACGCTGGCCGCCTGTTCGCCGCCCATCACGCTGATCCGGCTGTTGGGCCAGCTGAACAGGAAGCGCGGGGAGTAGGCGCGGCCACTCATGCCGTAATTGCCGGCGCCGAAACTGCCGCCAATCAGCACGGTGACCTTGGGCACGCTCGCGGTGGCGACGGCGGTGACGAGCTTGGCGCCATGCTTGGCGATGCCCTCCGCCTCATATTTGCCGCCGACCATGAAGCCGCTGATATTCTGCAGGAACAGCAGCGGTATGCGGCGCTGGCAGGCCAGCTCGATGAAATGCGCGCCCTTGACCGCGCTCTCGCTGAACAGGATGCCGTTATTGGCCAGGATCGCGACTGGCATGCCCCAGATATGGGCAAAACCGCAGATCAGCGTCTCGCCGTAGAGCGGTTTGAACTCCTGAAACGCGCTGCCGTCCACCAGCCGCGCGATGATCTCGTGCACGTCATAGGGCTGGCGCACATCCTGCGGCACGATGCCGTAGAGATCGTGGGCATCGAACTTGGGCGGGCGGGGGTCCGCCATGTTGACGTCCGGCGTGCGGTCCTGCGCTAATGTTGAGACGATGTCCCTGACAATCGTAAGCGCATGCTCGTCATTCTCGGCGACATGATCGACCACGCCGGATTTGCGCCCGTGCAGATCGCCGCCGCCCAGATCCTCGGCGCTGATCACCTCGCCCGTCGCGGCCTTCACCAGCGGCGGCCCGCCCAGAAAGATCGTGCCCTGTTCGCGCACGATCACGCTCTCGTCGGCCATGGCGGGCACATAGGCACCGCCCGCGGTGCAGCTGCCCATAACGCAGGCGATCTGTGGGATGCCTTTGGAGCTCATCTGCGCCTGATTGTAGAAGATGCGCCCGAAATGCTCGCGGTCCGGAAACACTTGCGATTGATGCGGCAGGTTGGCGCCGCCGCTGTCGACTAGATACACGCACGGCAGCCGATTTTCCTCGGCGATCTCCTGCGCGCGCAGATGCTTCTTCACCGTCATTGGATAATAGGTGCCGCCCTTCACGGTGGCGTCGTTACACAGGATCATGCACTGGCGGCCCGACACGCGGCCGATGCCCGCGATCAGCCCGGCACCGGGAATGTCGTCCTTGCCGTAAAGACCATAAGCGGCGAGCTGGCCGATCTCGAGGAAAGGCGAACCCGGATCGAGCAGGCGTTCGACGCGTTCTCTGGGAAGAAGTTTGCCGCGCGCGACATGGCGCTGGCGGCTTCCCTCCGATCCGCCCAGCGAAGCGGCTGCGACGCGCGCGCGCAACTGGGCCACCAGCTCGCGGTTGTGCGCGGCGTTGGCCTTAAAGTCGTCGCTTTCGGGATCGATCGTCGTCTTCAGTGTCGGCGCGCTCATGCGCCCGCCCCGATCAGCTCCCGGCCGATCAGCATGCGGCGGATTTCGTTGGTGCCCGCGCCAATGTCGAGCAGTTTGGCATCGCGCATATAACGCTCCACGGGCCAGTCGGTGGTGTAGCCCGCGCCGCCAAGTGCCTGAACCGCCTCCAGCGCCACCTTCATCGCATTTTCGCTCGCCAGCAGGATCGCGCCCGCTGCGTCGAACCGCGTGGTGCGGCCCTTGTCGCAGGCGCGCGCGACGGCATAGACATAGGCGCGGGCCGAGTTCAGCGCGACGTACATGTCCGCCACCTTGGCCTGCATCAGTTGAAACGCGCCGATCGGCTTGCCGAACTGCTCGCGCTCGCGGACATAGGGGATGACAGTGTCCAGGCAGGCCTGCATCACGCCGATCTGGATACCCGAGAGCACCACGCGTTCATAATCCAGACCGCTCATCAGCACGCCCACGCCGCCGCCGACGGGGCCCATCACATTTTCTTCGGGCACATGGCAGTCATCGAACACCAGCTCGGCCGTCGGCGAGCCGCGCATGCCCATCTTTTCGATCTTCTGGCCGATGGAGAAACCAGGCATGTCCTTCTCGATCAGGAACGCGGTGATGCCCTTGGATCCGGCGGACGGATCGGTCTTGCCATAGACCACCAGGGTCTCGGCATAGGGCGCATTGGTGATCCAGTATTTGGTGCCGTTGAGCAGATAGCCGCCCTGCACCGCATCGGCCTTCAGCTTCATCGATACCACGTCGGAGCCAGCGCCGGCCTCGCTCATCGCCAGGCTGCCGACATGGGCGCCGCTGATAAGACCGGGGAGATATTTCGCCTTCTGCTCGGGGCTCGCCCAGCGTGCGATCTGGTTGATGCACAGATTGGAGTGCGCGCCGTAACTGAGGCCGATCGAGGCGCTGGCGCGGCTGATTTCTTCCACCGCGATGACATGCTCCAGATAACCCAGCCCCAGGCCGCCATCGGCTTCGCTCACGGTGATGCCGTGCAGGCCCAGATCGCCCATCTGCGTCCAGAGCTCGTCCTTGGGAAACCAGTCCTCGCGGTCCACACGCGCGGCAATCGGGGCGATTTGTTCGTCGGCGAAGCGGCGGACCGTCTCGCGGATTTGTTCGGCCATCTCGGTCAGGCCGAAATCGAAATCGGGGGTCGCTACAGTCACACTGGTCCTCGCCTGAAAGATTGTCGTCTGCCGCTATATGAGGCGCGGCGAAAGGGAGCAAGACGAGCCCACGTTCTTATCTGCGACCCAATCATCTGCGCCCAATCATCTGCGACCAAGCCACCATGTCTGCTCCCAGCCCACGATGTCGGGCACCGGCCGCCCGTCGCTGCCGCGGGCAGGCTCGTAGCGAAAGCGCTGGACGATGAGGCGGCAGGTGGTGTCATCGAGCGCCGCATCGCCGCTCGTTATCTTCACCACGCAGCGCGTCACGCGCCCATCGCGCCCGATGTAGACGTTCGCGCCCACGATCCCCTCGACACGCGCCCGGGCGGCCGATGGCGGATAGTCTCGGGGTGTGATCCGTCCACCGATCATGCGCGCGCCGACAGGCGGCAGGCCGCCGCTGCCGGTGCCGTCTCCGCCATCGCCGCTACCGGTGCCGTTCCCCATGCCGCCTGCACCCGTTCCGGGACCGATGACATCGGAGGCGCCGGTGGTGCTGTCCGCGCCGTCCAGCGGCTGTGTGGACGTGGCGATCGGCGGCGGCGGTATGGGCAAGCGAACGATCGGTTCGGGCGCCGCCACGGCCGTGGCTCTGGACGCGATGTTCGGCGGCGCGGCGGCGCCTTCCTTCTTTGCGTCCGGCTTGGGCTGGATCGGCGGCGGGGGAGGGGGCGGCGGCGGCGGTTGCGGCTGCGCGATGGTCAGCACGGTCAGGCTGTCGGCGGCCTGGCGCACCGCGTCACCGCCCAGGCCGGCGAGCAGGACATAGCCCAGCACAACGTGCACGGCGATAGCCGCGGCGATGGATTTGGCCCGATGATGCCGCCAAAGTGCGTCGAGACTCATATTCAGACTATCGCAGATTTAGCTGAACGAAATCTGATGATCGCCGCGCCGACTGCCTGACCGCCTGCCGACCGGGCAGGCGGTTCAGGTCGCAGCCGCTTTCTCTTCGGCAATCTTGCCGATCGCGCGCGCGAACGCATCGGGCGGCTGACCGCCGCTGATGACGTAACGATTGTCGATGATGATGGTGGGCACCGAACTGATGCCCTCGCGCCGCCACCGATCCTCCTCGGCGCGGACCTCGGCGGCAAAGCGGTCGCTGGACAGCAGCGCGCGGGCCGCATCGGCGTCCAGACCGACATCGCCGGCACAGTCCACCAGCACATCATGATCTTCCGGCGCGCGGCCTTCGGTGAAATAGGCGGTGAACAGACGGTGCTTGAGCGCCAGCTGCCTGCCCTCCAGCCCGGCCCAGTGGAGCAGCCGGTGTGCGTCGAACGTGTTGTATATCCGGCCATCGCTGCGGTCGGCCATCGCGAAGCCGACATCCGCCGCGCGCTGACGGATCATGGCGCCGTTCGCCTTGCGCTGCTCTGGCGTCGACCCGTATTTTTCCGCTATATGTTCACCAATATCCTGCCCGCCGGGCGGCATCTGCGGGTTCAGCTCAAACGGATGGAAGGTGATCTGCGGATCGATCCGCCCGCCCATCTGCTCCAACGCGATTTCCAGTCCTCGCAGGCCGACGATGCACCACGGACATGATACGTCGGAGATGAAATCAAAGGTCATTTTTTGCGTCATGCGCGCATCTCGCTCTTAGGGCAGTCCAATCCGGGATTGTCTGAATCAGGGCCACCGAAATCAGGGTCGCCAAAAT
The DNA here is from genome assembly GCA_038234155.1 of Sphingomonadales bacterium. Taxonomy (GTDB): domain Bacteria; phylum Pseudomonadota; class Alphaproteobacteria; order Sphingomonadales; family Sphingomonadaceae; genus Novosphingopyxis. The sequence goes on from JBBSUT010000019.1 coordinate 20,955, forward strand.
CAGGGTTGGCAAAAATGGGCATTATTTGCTCTTGCCGCCTTCGCCGCCTTTCCCGCCTTCGCCGACTTTGCCGCCATCGCCGACTTTGCCGCCATCGCCGCGCGGGGCGGGGGTCAGAAGGTTGCGGCGATATTCGCCCTGCCGTTCGAACATCCAGCCGGGATATTCGGCGGGAAGCGCGCTGACTTCGTCCAGCGACGCGAGCTGTTTGCCCGTCAGCACCACCTCGGTAGCACCAAGGTTATCCACCAGCTGCGACAGTTTGTTTGCGCCAACGATTACGCTGGTGACTGCCTCTTGATGCAGCAGCCAGGACAGCGCGATCTGCGCCAGCGATACGCCGTGATCCTTGGCAATCGGGCGCATCGTCTCGATCACCTTTTCGCCGCGCTTTACGCGCACGGGAGGAAAATCAAAGTCCGCGCGGCGCCCATTTTTGCCGCCGTCCTTGCCGCCAGTCTTGCCGGAGTATTTGCCCGTCAGATACCCGCCTGCCAACGGGCTCCATACCATCAGGCCCACCTGTTCGCTGTCCAGCATCGGCACGATCTCGCGTTCCAGATCGCGGCCGACCAGCGTGTAATAGGCCTGCAGCGATTCAAACCGCGCCAGACCGCGATGATAACTGATGCCGATCGCCTTGGAGATTTGCCACGCGGCCCAGTTGCTCACGCCGATGTAGCGCACATGACCGTGCTGGACGAGCGTGTCGAGCGCATGCATCGTCTCCTCGATCGGGGTGGCGAGGTCAAAACCGTGGATCTGGTAGAGATCGATATGGTCAAGCTGCAGGCGCTTCAGGCTCGCCTTGCAGGCTTCCATGATGTGGTAGCGCGAATTGCCGCGGCCGTTGGGCCCTTGGCCCATCTCACCGAACGCCTTGGTGGCAATCACGATCTCATCGCGCGGCACCTTGAGGTTCTTGAGCGCCTGTCCGGTGATTTCTTCGGACTGGCCGCCATGATATACGTCGGCGGTGTCGAGAAAATTCACGCCTGCGTCGCGCGCGGTGCCAATCAGTTTTTCGGCATCGTCCTGCCCGATCGCGCCGATCTTGGCCCACATCCCTTCGCCGTGGCCAAAGGTCATCGTGCCCAGGCACAGTTCAGAAACGAAGAGGCCGGTCGAGCCGAGCTTGTTGTAACGCATGTTGATGTGATCCTGTGCTGGAGAGGCCGTCCTCAGACGGAGCGGCCGTTCACCGGGTCAATGCGCCAGGGACCCATTGGGTTGCGCACCCGCACCCGGCGGCGCGAAAGCGATTAGCCTTCGCGGGCCTCGCGTTCCTCCGCCAGCCAGTTTTCGAGCCATTTGATCGTATAATCGCCCGCGCGGAATTCGGCGTTTTCGAGCAGGCGCTGGTGCAGCGGGATCGTGGTTTTCATTCCCTCGATTACAAATTCCTCCAGCGCCCGGTTGAGCCGCATCAGGCAGCCCTCGCGCGTGTGGCCAAACACGATGAGCTTGGCGATCATGCTGTCATAATAGGGAGGCACGGTATAGCCCTGATAGAGTCCGCTATCCACGCGTACGAACAGGCCGCCCGGCGCATGATAGGCGGTAACCTTTCCGGGCGATGGCATGAAGCTTTCCGGATCCTCGGCATTGATACGGCATTCGATGGCGTGGCCGCTGAAACGCACCTGATCCTGCGTCTTGGACAATGGCTCACCGCAGGCGATGCGGATCTGTTCGCGCACCAGATCCATGCCCGTGATCATCTCGGTCACCGGATGTTCGACCTGGAGCCGGGTGTTCATCTCAATGAAGAAGAATTCGCCGTTTTCGTACAGAAATTCGATCGTACCCGCGCCGCGATAGGCCATGTCGGCCATCGCCTTGACCACGACGGCGCCCATGCGATCGCGCTCTTCGGGCGTGATAACGGGGGAGGGCGCTTCCTCCAGCACCTTTTGATGGCGGCGCTGGAGCGAACAGTCGCGCTCGCCCAGATGGATGGCATTGCCTTTGCCATCGCCGAATATCTGAAATTCGATATGGCGCGGATCGGCGAGATATTTCTCGATATACACGGTGGCATCGCCGAACGCGGCCTTGGCCTCGCTGCGCGCCTGGCTCATCTGGCTTTCGATTTCTTCTTCGTTATTGACCACCTTCATGCCGCGGCCACCGCCGCCGGACGCCGCCTTGATGATGACCGGATAGCCGATATCGCCGGCGATCGCCCGCGCCTCGTCGAAATCCTCCACCGCGCCGGGCGATCCCGGGACCAGCGGCAGGCCGAGCGCGCCGGCGGTCTTCTTGGCCGCCACCTTGTCGCCCATCGTCTCGATATGCTCGGGCTTGGGGCCGATCCAGAGGATGCCGTGGCTTTCCACGATCTCGGCAAATTTGGCGTTTTCAGACAGAAAGCCGTAGCCGGGATGGATTGCGTCGGCCTGGCTGATCTCGGCGGCGCTGATGATGGCGGGGATGTTGAGATAGCTGTCGGTGGCGGGCGGCGGGCCGATGCAGATCGCCTCATCCGCCAGCCGCACATGCATGGCATCGGCATCGGCGGTGCTGTGTACGGCGATGGTTTTGATACCCATTTCATGGGCGGCGCGGTGAATGCGCAGCGCAATCTCACCCCGGTTCGCGATCAGCAGTTTTTTTATGGCCATTGCGCTTTCGCTTGTAAATTTGCGTCCGAATGCCGTCCGCCGTGAACCTGCCGAGCGGCTGTCCCAATCTTCGCAGCCCCCGGTCTTCACAGCCCTAGCACTAACAGCACCGGACTTCGACTGGCTTAGCCAGAACGGGAGGCGAGGAATATTATTCGATAATCACCAGCGGCTGGTCGAATTCCACCGGCTGGTTGTTGGACACCAGGATTTTCTTCACCGTGCCCGCGCTGGGCGCGCTGATCGGGTTCATCACCTTCATGGCTTCCACGATCACCAGCGTATCGCCCGCTGCAACGGCCTGGCCTTCGCTGATGAACGGTTTGGAGCCCGGCTCCGAGGCCAGATAGCAGGTGCCCACCATCGGCGATCGAATGGCATTGACGCTGTCATCCGCGCTGTCGGTCTGCGGAGCGGCAGCGCCGCCTGCTGCGGGCACCGCCGCCGCCAGCGCCGCCGCCGGTGCCGCGGCGGCGGCTGCCTGGAGCGTGCGAGAAACGCGAATGCGGCGCGGGCCGTCCTCCACCTCAATATCGCTGAGCCCGGTTTCACCAAGCATTTCGGCCAGTTCGCGCACCATGGAGACGTCGATGTTCATCGGACCTTCGCTTGGCTTGTCGCGCGCGGTATCGCCAGAATGTTTGTTATGTTCGTCGGACATAGGCTTTCACACCCTTGTTATGATCTTTCACGTTGCAATCGCTTAATCAGAGCCGTGCCGCCGCGTCCAGCGCCAGTTCGTAGGACAGCGCACCGAAACCGCTGACGGTTCCCTTGGCGGCCCGGCCGA
>JBBSUT010000020.1:0-24284 GCA_038234155.1 Sphingomonadales bacterium
GGCAACATGCGCGATTATAAAAACCTGCGTTGGGGCGGAAAATTGCGGCTGACCAATGGCGCGGCCAGCCTGGACGGCGCGTCCGGCGGCGGACTGGCCAGCTGGGCCATTATCGCGGGCAAGGAAACGGCGCAGGGCATCGGCGGATCGGTCCATGTCACCTATGTCGAACTGCCAAGCTACAACTGGCAGAGCCACGGCGCCGCCATCGGGCTGTTTGACCGGTTGGAGCTCAGCTACGCGCGGCAGAATCTGGATACGCTGGACGTAGGCGCTGCGCTCGGCCTCGGCCGCAGCTATGTGCTGAACCAGGATGTGTTCGGAGCAAAACTGCGGTTGTTCGGCGACGCGATCTATGGTCCTGCCCTGCTGCCTCAGCTGTCCGTGGGCGTGCAGTATAAGAATAATCTGGACGCACCGGTCACCGCCGCCGTCGGCGCGGCGTCCAGCCACGGCCTGGATATTTACCTCGCCGCCAGCAAGATCGTTCTGGCGCAAAGCCTGCTGCTCAACGGCACGCTGCGTTACACCAAGGCCAACCAGCTGGGCCTCCTGGGCTTCGGCGGCGACAAATCGAACAACCGGACGATACAAATCGAGGGCAGTGCGGGCTATTTGCTCTCGCGCAATCTGGTGCTCGGCGCAGAATATCGCACAAAACCGGACAATCTGTCGATCGCACGGGAGGACGACTGGATTGACCTGTTCGCGGCCTATGCCATCGGCGACTATTTTACCGTGACTGCAGCCTATGTCGATCTGGGTACCATCGCCGCTGCCGAGCGCCAGCGCGGTGGACTGCTTTCGCTTCAAGCCGCATTTTAACCGTCTGTTCGAGGACCCCTTGATAATGATCCTTCTTCCGCTTCTCTTGCTACTGCAATCCGCCGCCCCAAGCGCACCGCCCACCACCGATACACCTGGCCCAACCGCGCCGGAAGCGCCGCACGACTGGGCGAAAGAATTCGGTTTTGAGGATGATGTCCGCGATCCGATTACAGGCGAATTGCCGGTTGCGGACTATGACCAAAGCAACGCCAACGCCGGAGCAAGTCCGGTTAACAGCGACCGGCTGGCAAACCGTTTTGGCGGGCAAGCGGGCATAAACAGAATAACCAACCGGCTGGTCGATCTGTCGCTGGCCGATCCGCGGATCGCACCGATTTTTGCAGGCCGGGACATGGTCCGTCTGCGCCGAATCTTGTTCGAGCAGTTCTGTTACATTCTGGACGCCGGGTGCAGCTATAGCGGCCGCAACATGCGCGCGGCGCACCAGGATATGGGCCTGCAAATGAACGACATGAATGCGCTGGTGGAAAATCTGCAGCAGGCCATGCGCGAAGAGCATGTTCCCTTCGGCAGCCAGAACCGCCTGCTGGCGAAAATTGCCCCGATGAAACGGGACGTGATCCAGAACTGACGCGCCTTCACGCCGCGCTGTCTTTCTATTGCTATTGCGCCCCGTCCGGTCCGCTACCGGTCCGGCGGACGATTTTTCCGACGGTGGAACCCTGCACCAGCACCGAAAACAGCACCACGCAGAAGGTCGCCGCCAATAGGATATCTCGCGTCGGACCGAGCGGCAGCGACAGCGCCAGTGCGATCGAAATGCCGCCGCGCAGGCCGCCCCATACGAGCACACGGTACCCACCCTTTCCCACGATGCCGAGCGGACGCAGCAGAAGCATCGGCCCCCCGACCGACAGCGCGCGCGCGATCAGCACCAGCGGAATTGCGGCCATACCTAGGATCGCCAACTGCGGGCTGATCGCGATCACGATCACCTCCAGCCCGACCAGCAAAAACAACACACTGTTCAGCAGTTCGTCGATCAGCTCCCAGAATTTCAGGATATAGTCGCGCGTTACGTCGCTCATCGCATAAGTGACGCCGTGATTACCGATCAGCAGACCCGCCACGGCCATGGCCACCGGCCCGGCGAAATGGAAGGCGGAGCTGAACGAATAACCACCCATTACCACCGCCAGGCTGATGAGCACCTCCAGGGCATATTCGTCCACGCTGCGCATAGCACGGAAGGCGATGTAGCCCGCGACGAGTCCGACGACGATGCCGCCGCCCGCCTCGGTCAGGAACAGCGTAATCCCCTCGGCCAGAGAAAATTCCGCGCCCGTTACCGCAGCGGTCAACAGGATCGAGAACACCACCACGCCCACGCCGTCGTTGAACAGGCTCTCGCCAGCGACGGTCGCTTGTAGCGACGGCGGTACCGAGAACCGCCGCAGTATGCCGAGGACCGACACCGGGTCGGTCGGACTGATCAGCGCGCCGAATACCAGGCACCAGATCATGGAGATCGGCAAGCCGACCAGAGCGGTCAACGCGAAGAAACCGAAGCCGACCACGATGGTGGACAGCAGCACGCCCAAGGTGGACAACAGCAGCACCGCCAGCCAGCCCTTCTTCAACTCGTCCAGATCAACATGCAGCGCGCCGGCAAACAGCAGAAAGCTCAGCATACCTTCCATCAGCGTCTGTGAAAAATCGATCTCGTTCAGGAACCGCGCGACCGTATCAGCCAGCGTCAGCCCGGGCACCAATTGGTTCAGCAGGATCAGCACGATTGCGGTCAGCGCGCCCATCACTGTCAGGCCAATGACGTGCGGCATCTTCAGAAAACGATAATTCAGATAGGACAACACGGCAGCCGCCACGATGACAATGGCGGCGGCATCGAAAGGCGAAATTTGGGCTGCTGCTTCCATATCGGGCCGCCTTAGCGGAGCCCGGGCCGACATGACCAGTCGGCGCGATGGGTTTTTTCGCTTCGCACCTCCTTGGCAACCGCCGGGTTAACCAAATCTATAGCAACCTCGCTTAGCGCGGATGGCATGCAGGCCAGGGTTGTCATTATCGATGATAGACCGACGAATCTGCGCATTTATGCGCAGTTCGTCAAAATGATGGGCGACGGGTTCGACACCCGTTGTTACGCTAATCCACTTGAGGCGCTGGCCTTTCTGGAAAAAAACCCGGCCGATCTGCTGATCGTTGATTATCGGATGCCGGAAATGAGCGGCGCGGAATTTATCCGCAAGGTCCGCCTCATGCCTGCGGGCGGTGATATTCCCGCCATCGTCATCACCGCGCACCAGGACCGTGAATGCCGCATCGCCGCGCTCGATGCCGGTGCCACCGACTTTTTGCAGAGCCCAGTGTCGCAGTCGGAGTTCGAAGAGCGCTCCCGGCTGCTGCTGGAACAGCGCGAACGCAAGCGCGCCATCGCACGCCGCGCCACCGAGCTTGGCCGCCATGCATCGCGTGAGACCGGGCTGGACCGCGGTGACGAGACCGCCAAGTCTATGCTCGAACAGATCATCGACACCATCCCGATCATGATCAACGCCATCGACAAAGACGGCAAGTGTCTCTTCCTGAATGCTTATCAGTCAGCCATGTTCGATCGACTGCCGAACGAACTGGTGGGCCGCGACATGTATGCGCTGGTGCCGGAGAAGTTCGGCGAACGCGAGCGCCGCCGGGACGTGATCGTGCTGGAAAGCGGGGAACCGCTGCCGCATTATGAGGAGCGCTTCACCAACGACGGTCTGGAGCTGATCTTCCACTGCAACAAGAACCCGTTGCTGAACCGCGAAGGGGAAACGATCGGCGTGCTGACCACTGCGGTGGACATCACCGCGCGCAAGTTTGCCGAGGAACACCGCACCCACCTGGCGCTGCACGATATTTTGACCGGCCTGCCCAACCGCGCCTTGCTGGCCGAGCGGCTAGGTGAAGCAATCGCGGAGGCCGCTGGCGACGGCGAGCGCGCTGCGCTGCTGCTGCTTGATCTCGATCGGTTCAAGATCATCAACGATACCCGCGGCCATCAGACGGGCGATGTGCTGCTGCGCGAAGTGGCCATCCGGCTGCAGCAGCTGCTTCGCCCTGACGAGCTGGCGGCGCGGATCGGCGGCGACGAATTCGCGCTGGTCCTGCGCGGCATCGAAAACGCCGAGGATATCAACCGACGCTGCGCTGCTATTTTGCGCGCAATCAACCAACCCTTCACCATCAACGGGCTCGATCAAGTCGTCGGCGGCAGCATCGGCGTGGCCGTCATTCCGGACGACGGCAACGATCCGGATGAACTGCTGCGGCTGTCGGACCTGGCAATGTACGAAGCCAAGGGCCGCGGCCGCAATGGGTTCTGCTTCTTCTCGCCCAAGCTCAATCAGGTGGCGCAGGCCAATGCCCGCACCGAGATGGAGCTGCGCGACGCGCTGGCGGGCGATCAATTTGAGCTGGAATATCAACCTGTCGTCGATATCGCTACGCGCCAGTATGCCGGGCTGGAGGCGCTCATCCGCTGGAACCATCCCACGCGGGGCCGGCTGCTACCCAAGGAGTTCCTGCAGGTCGCCAATGATAGCGGCATGATGGACATGATCGGCAACTGGGTGGTCGATGCGACCTGCCGTCAGATTGTTGCGCTGGAACGCCGTGGCCTCACCGTCCCGCGCATTTCGGTCAATATTTCGCCGCGCCAGTTCCAGACGCAGGATGTGGTCCACGAAGTGCTGTCGCGCGTTGAGCGCTACGGCGTCGATCCGGACCGGTTGTGCATTGAGATCACCGAGGAGGTGCTGCTCGAGCGCAACCGGGAAATCATGGAAAATCTGCGTGCTCTGCGCACCGCAGGCATCAACATTTCGATCGACGACTTTGGGACCGGCTACAGTTCGCTGCAATATCTGCGCGATCTGCCGGCTAGCCGTCTGAAAATTGATCGTGCCTTTGTATCGCGAATCGAGGACAGTTCGGTTGACCGGGCGATCATCGGCACCATCGCCCATCTGGCCCATGCGCTGGGGATGCGCGTGGTTGCCGAGGGCGTGGAAGAGGAAGCGCAGTTCGATCTGCTGCGCGCCGCGGGCTGCGATGAAGTGCAGGGCTGGCTGACCGGTCGTCCCATGCGCAGCGCCGATCTGGCAGACCTGCTGGCCGATCCGGCCCGGCGCATCTGGTCGGTGCTCGCATGATCTGGCCGCGCAAAAAATTCCACCATGCCGCACTATCGGTCGCTGAGCGCGAATTGCGCGGCGAACAGGAGATTTTGGCCAATCGCTTCGTGATAGGTACCTTTACGATTTTGGCGTGCGTTGCACTCAGGGTGCCTGACTATATCGTGCTGCTGTTTGTCGGGTTTCTGCTTTGCAATGCTATGTTCCTGGTGGCCTGGCACGTCGGCCTGTTCAAGGATGCACGCCGTTTCGGGGCCATCTTGCTGGACGCGGTGATGGCCGGCGCCATCCAGATCTATGATCCGGCGGCGATGGCATTCGTCTATCCGCTTTATCTTTGGGCAACGCTGGGCAATGGCTTCCGCTACGGCAACCGGTGGCTGGCGATCGCCACGATGGCCAATGTCCTGTCTTTTTCGGCCGTAGTGGGTTCCACCAGCTATTGGCAGCAGATGCCGGTCCTGTCGGTCAGCCTGCTGACTGGGCTGGTCGTCATCCCGCTATATTGTTCAAAACTAATTGCCAAACTGTCCCGCGCCACGTTCCAGGCTGAAACCGCCAACCGGGCGAAGACCTATTTCCTCGCCAGCATCAGCCATGAGCTGCGCACGCCGCTGAACGCCATCATCGGCTATGCCACGCAGCTGCAGGAAGAAAATCTATCTCCGCGCGTATCGGCAATGGTGCATTCCAGCCACACCGCAGCGGAACATCTCCTCTATCTGATCGAACAGCTCCTTTATGCCTCCAAGAGCGAAAGCATGCAGGCACCGATGGCGCAGCATGCGTTCACTCTCCCTGATCTGCTGGCAGAAGCGCGCGAAATCCTGGGTCCGCAAATCGCCGACCGCGGTCTGGAATTTCGCTGCCATGCCGAACCGGGGAGCGACCGCCAGCTGATCGGTCCTTCCGAAATCCTGCGCACCATGATCGTCAACCTGGGGTCCAACGCGATCAAGTTCACCGACCGGGGCCGCGTGGTTGTGGACTGCGGGATACAGGAAACTCCAGACGGGCCCGAGCTCTGGTTCGCTGTGGAAGACAGCGGCGTCGGCATCGCAGCCCATGCCCAGGAGCGTATCTTCGAACCATTTGTGCAGGCCGACGAAACCGTGCTGGACCAGTTTGGCGGCACCGGCCTAGGCCTGGCCATCTGCAAGCAGTTTGCCGAACGGATGGGCGGCACATTGACGGTGGAGAGCGAACTCGGTTGTGGCAGCCGCTTTATCTATCGCGGGCCGGCACAGCTGGCGGGTCCATTGCCCCGCGCCGCCGACGAGGAGGCGGGCAAACTGATCTGTTTCGGTCCGGCCCCGATTGCGCCAACCGATAGCGACGTTCTGATCGACTGGCGCGACTGCGCGACTGTGGATGACCTGTTGCAGGCAATTGATGGCGCCGGGCTGGAGCGATATGATATCGCGATCGTCAGCGATATACTGCTGGACGGCGTTGCTGATGATCATCCCATCTGGCGGCGTTTTGCCGAAGCGCGAACGCCCGCGGTGCTGCACCGGGCCGGTGACGCGCTGGACCTGACGGACCTGCGCCTGCGCGCAGCGTTCGCCACCGTCATCCCGGCGCAGCCCAATTTCGCCCAGCTGCGCAGCGCCGTGCGCATCGGTTACTCGTTCGGATGGCATGGGAGCGTTGACGACGCGCCGGAAAACGCGGCGGGCACCCAGCTGCCACCGCGCAAGGTGCTGGTTGCGGACGACAACCGTACCAACCGCGAAGTGCTGCGCACCATGCTCGAGTCTGCGGGACATGAAGTGCATCTCGTGGTGGATGGCGAGGAAGCACTGGCGGCGCTGGAGAGCGAGCCATTCGACATCGTGTTTCTCGATATCAATATGCCAAGGATGTCCGGACTGGAGGTTTGCGCGCTGTGGCGGCAGATCGAGGGGCCAAGGCACCATGTGCCGATCCTGAGCGTGACCGCCGATGCCACGGACGACATGGGACGGCGCTCGCTGGATGCCGGTATGGACGCGCGGTTGACCAAGCCGATCCGGCGCGCAGAGCTTTTGCAGGTGATGGCCGCCTATTGCCCGGCGCAAACAGGCGTAGCGGCGGCGGCGGCGGCTGGCTTCGCTCCGCTCGCGGCGATTGCCCCCGGCCGTCAGGACGTTTCGGCGGTGCTCGATGCCGAACAGGTGCAGAGCCTGCTGGACATGGGCGGCGCCGAATTCTTCGCTTCGCTCAGCGAGAGCTTTTGCGAGGATGTGGAAACCTTGCTCATCGATCTCGATCGGTCGGCCAGCGCGAGGGACATCGAGGCGTTTCGGTTTGCCGCACATGCGATCAAAAGCTCAGCCGCCAACATCGGCGCGGCCGCGCTGGCGGCATCGTGCGGGCGGATGGAAAAAATTGCCGCGCCGGACTTTGGTGACTGCGGTGCGCAACTGGCGGCCGAAGCGGCCGACGGCGCCCGCCTGGTCGAGCTAGCCCTGGCCGCAGTCACTGCCGAGGCGGTGCGCGCGGCCTGAAATTCCCTGAAACCGGTCCATTGCTTGCGCTGCGCCGTCTATAGCGAGCGCTGCCCCCTTAAACGGCGTGCGGGGTGCGTTGCGCGATCCGGCGTTCCTGCGCGTTGGCCAGCCGCTCCATCTTGCGCACGTCGGCTTCGCTCAGATGCATGGCGGTTTCGGCCCAGATATTGGTCACCTCCAGAAGCTCATCCAGACTGACCGGATGACACGCCCGCCGCGCCCCATAGACCGCCCGTTCGGCTTGAAAACGCGCCTTGTTCTTTGCCACATAATCCAGCACCGCCTGCTCCCCTTCCCCGTCTTCCGCCAGGATATCGACGATACCCATGCGGTACAGGTCTTCAGCGGTGTGGATCTTGCCGCCCAGGATGAACTCTTCGGTCATCTTGCGGCCAACGCGGCGGAGCAGGAAGCTGTATGCCCCCATTCCGGGAAAGAGATTGAAGATGATTTCGGGCAGGCCCATCCGTGCGCTGCGTTCGGCGACCAGCACGTCGAACGCCAGCGCATGCTCAAACCCGCCGCCCAGCGCGTCACCCTGCACCAGCGCCATCGTGATAATGGGCGCGCCGAACCCTGTGGCATGGGCATATTGCATCCGGGTGCACGTTTCCGCGTAGGCGCGCATGGCGGGCAGATCGCAGGTGCGTATGTTTTCGGCGAAATGACGCAGATCGCCGCCCAGATTGTAAATGCCCGGCGTCTTCGAACCGCACACGAAATAGCGCAGATCCGCGCACGGCTCTTCGGCACGCGCGCCAGCCCTTGCTCCTGCTCCTGCTCCTGCTCCTGCTCCAATGCAGTCATGCACCTGCTGGATTTCGTCGCCGAGCGCATAGGTGTAGCTTGGACGCCCCTTCTGATCCATGAAGCACCAGAAAATAGCATCTTCTCTGTCGAAACGCAGGCTTATCTCCGAAAATTTCCGGGCAAGCAAACGCTCGACTTGACCTGCACCGTTTTCGACTTCCGTCCGATCATTGGCGATACGGGCGTGGTAGACCATAGAATTCCCCCCCAAGGGTTTCACTTTCATAAGGAACCGGCCACCCCTGCCAGCGCTGACGAGCATAGCAGAATTTGGACGATTGCAATCGCTTTTAGCATGAAAGTTCCAAACTGTGCCGAACTTGCACCACTTTGTTAATTAAAACGTAGCTCGTCGCTTTATTGCGGTCCACGGCCACGCAGGCGCGTCCTAAGCGATGGCGAAAGAAGGCGAACGCTGGGGGCGAGTCCTCAAATCGTCTTAAATTGGAAGCGGTGTCGTCACGCCATCTGCACATCGCCGTCATGGAGTGCCTCTAGAGCGCATCGGACGATGTTGGGGGCGCAGTCGTGATTCGTCTCCCGCATCGTCGCTCGAACGTCCCGACAGGGGGCGACCTGTTTCCGTTGCGGAGATCGACCATGACCAATTCCAAGCTGCGTGCCATTTTGTACGCCACCGCCGCCGCTGCCATCCTGACCGGTTGCGGTGCCGATGAAATCGCCCAGCCCGATATCATCATCACTCCGACAGCCCCGGCGCCGGCCCCCGCACCAACGCCCGCACCGGCGCCCACGCCAACACCGACGCCTTCTCCAACCACGAGCACGCTGGCAGCCGCGCCGGCATCCGCCTGCACCACCGGCACGGCGGACAACGGCACGATCACGCTGGCGAACGGCGCTGGCACGGTGCGCAACTGCCGCATCTCGGACCGGGTCATTACCGCAGACATCACTCTGTCCGGCCGCCGCGCGAGCGGTCTGGTCTACACGCTCCCCAGCCGAACCGAAATCGGCCTCGATCGCGGCTTCGCCGGTACCGCCAACAGCGCGGTCACGATGACCATCAACCCTGGCGTTACCGTGGTCGCCACCGACATCAGCGCGTTCCTGATCGCCAATCGCGGTTCGCGCCTGGAAGCAGTCGGCACATCGGATGATCCGATCATCTTCACGCATATCGATCAGCTGACCGGCAGCGTGGGCAATAGCACCGACCGTCTCTGGGGCGGCTTACAGATGCTCGGCCGCGCGCCGGTTGCAGATTGCACCAGCGGCACTTCGCTTGCCGCGGGCAACTGCGAACGCTCGGTCGAGGGTCCGGTCGGTCAGCCGATCTTCTACGGCGGCAACGAACCGACGTGGGATGCTGGCGCGATCCGTTACACGCAGATCCTGTTCACCGGCGTCGGTGCCAATGGCAACGAGTTGCAGGGCCTCACCACCGGCGGCATCGGTTCGAACACGCAGATCGATTATGTACAGATCCACAACAGCGCGGATGATGGCATAGAAAGCTTTGGCGGACGTCAGGACATGTCGCATCTGCTGTTCACCGGCGTGCGCGACGATTCGGTCGATCTGGACGTGGGCTACCAGGGAGCGATCCAATATGTGATCGCGATCCGCCGCGAGGGCACCAACACCGGCGACGCGGGCGACAGCACGATCTTCGAGATCGACAGCAACGCCAGCAGCGCCGCGGCCGCCAATCAGAACCCGCGCACCGACGCTGTGATCGCCAATTTCACGATCATCAGCCCGGAACTCAACTCGCCGGTCATCAAGCTGCGCGGCGGCGCCGACATTGCACTCATCAACGGCATCGTGTTCGGCAAGTCGGCCGCGGCCGGCAACTCGGGCTGCCTCGATGTGGATGACAGCTTCACCGTACAGCCCGCCGGCCCGACGAGCACGGGCAACACCACCCCGGCAGCGAACGACAAGGGGCCACCCGTGTTCCAGTCGGTCGTGTTTGACTGCCCGACGTTGTACGATCCCGACAGCGACGATTTCGAGGCGCAGGCTTTCACCGCCTCCGGCAATATGAACAACAACGGCGCGTTCACGAACTCGTTGATGAGCATCTTCATCAACGGAGCCAGCGAAAACGCGGTCACGCCGACGGGCAGCCTCAGCACCACATATGATCTGTTCCTGGAAAGCCCGGGCTATATCGGCGCGGTGCGCGACGCGAATGACAACTGGTACAAGAACTGGTCCTGCAACACCGATGTCGCCAATTTCAGCGGCAAGACGGCTTGCACGGTCTTCCGTACCAGCTGACCGGCGTACCGGTTGACCGGCGAACTGGCTGATCAGCGAACCGGTCCGGTGGCCGGGTCCGACCACGACAGGAGCGACGGCTGCCACGGCAGCCGTCGCTCCCGATCCATCCTACCAAACGGGGACCATCTCCATGCTGAAGCTGCGTCACATCGGCGGCCTATTGCTCGCCTCATCCGCGCTGACCGCCGTACCGGCCGTCGCGCAGTCCACCGGCGCGTCCGTGCCGCGCACGCAGCCACCCAGCGGCCAGGACACCGCCACACCTCCGGATGAGGCCGGCAGCGCCGAGCAGCAGGACATCGACGAGCAGAACGTCGATATTTCCACCCCGGGCGCCGGTGATTTTTCAAATGAGATCGTTGTCCAGGGCCGCTTCATTCCGCAGCCGGTGCGCGATACCACGCAAGTGGTCAGCGTCCTGTCGACCGAGGAAATCGCCCGCGCGGGTGACGGAGACATCGCCGGAGCGCTGGGGCGTGTCACCGGCCTTTCCGTCACCAGCAATGGCTTCGTCTACGTCCGCGGTCTGGGCGATCGCTATTCGCTTGCGCTGCTCAACGGCCTCGCCCTGCCCTCGCCCGAGCCGCTACGGCGGGTTATCCCGCTCGATCTTTTCCCTACCAGCGTGATCTCCAGCGCGGTGGTGCAGAAAAGCTACTCGGTAAATTATCCGGGCGAATTCGGGGGCGGTGTCATCAACCTGACCACCCCGGCTATCCCGGAGCAAAATTTCTTTACGCTCGGCGCCGGAATCAGCCTCGATACCGAGACGACCGCACAGTTCGGCTACACTTATTACGGCAGCGATACCGACGTGTTCGGTTATGATGACGGGACGCGGGGCGGCGGCCTGGGATCACTGCGCAATGCGCTCAACACGCCGACGCCGATCAACCGGGCAACCTTTGGGCAGGACGCGCTCGGCACGCTGGCAAAGCTGGTGCCCGTTTCTGCCACCGGCGTGCTGCAGAAGAATCGCGAGCTGCCGGCCAACGCCAGTTTTGATGCCAGCGCAGGGCTCAATTTCTTCGCTGGTGATACCAAGCTGGGCGTGATCGCCAATGCCGGTTTCAGCAACGGCTGGCGCACCCGCGCTGCCACGCAGCAGGTGGCTGATGGCCCGCAGTTCAACCGCAACGCCATCGTCGTGCGTACGGAGAATCGCGTGGTGGCCAACGGGCTGCTCGGCTTTGGGGCGGAGTTCGACAAGAACAACAAGATCCGTTTCACCAATCTGTACATCCACGACACGTCCAAACTGGGGCGCCGTGCGGGCATCTATACGTTCAACGCAGGCGACGTACTGGACCGGGCGGGCACGCCGTTTGACCAGATCGAAAGCCAGTCCAGCTTCATCGAGCGGCAACTGATCAATTCCCAGCTGGTCGGTGAATTTCGCTTCGGCGACATTTCGGTTGAGGGACGCGCATCCTATGCCAATTCCAAGCGCAAATCGCCGCTGGAATGGTCAATCCCCTATTTTTACAACGCTGGCGACAACAGTTATACCAACGATCTGCGCGCATCGCCGCCAACGATTGCGTTCAGCGACCTGAACGAGGACGTTTACAACGGCGGCATTGATCTGGCCTACGCCCTGCCGACCGCTACCAATATCATAGTGTCCGCCGGGTACAACTACACCAACACCGCGCGCGATTTCACCAGCCGCACGTTGGAGTTCCGCGATGGCGGCAGCCAGCTTTCAAACGAAACGATCCTGCCATTTGGCGTGCTGCCGATCCAGTATCTGCTCTCGCCCGGGTCGATCGATTTCAACAATATCTATCTCAACGAGACCACGATCGATACGCTCAACATCCAGTATCGCGGCAACCTGACCGTGCACGGCGGCTATGCCAAGGTGGAAGTGGAACCGGCCGACGGCATCCGTTTCGAGGGTGGCCTGCGCTATGAAACCGCCGACCAGGCAATCACGCTGGTCGATTATTTCGGCACCAATCCCACGGGCGATTTCGTGCAGTCGATCAGCAACGACTATTTCCTGCCGGCCGCCACGCTGACGTGGAATTTCGCCGACAATCTCCAGTTTCGCCTGAACGGCTCCAAGACCATTGCGCGGCCGCAATTCCGCGAACTGGCGCCGATCCCCTATGAGGACGTCGAAACGGATCGGCGCTTCTCGGGCAACCCGTTCCTGATCGACAGCCAGCTGTACAATGCGGAAGGCCGGATCGAATATTATCCTGCGCGCGGCGAGCGGATGTCGATCGCGGCGTTCTTCAAAAGGATCGACAACCCGATCGAGACGATTGCCGACGTGAACGAAAACCGCCTGAGCGGCACCTTTGCCAATGCACCGAGCGCCAAGCTGTACGGCGGCGAGATCGAGGTGGTGAAATTCTTTGCCCTGGACGGTCTCTCCTCGAGCGAAATTCTGGCGACCAAGCGGATCGTGGTGTCGGCCAACTACACCTACAGCAAATCCAGCATCCAGGCGGGTGATGGCGATATCGTGCGGGTTTATCGGCCGCCAAATAATTTCATCGAGCTGCCCGCCAGCCAGGTGTTCGTCGACGGCCGCCCGATCACCGGCCAGTCCGAACATCTCGCCAATCTGCAGCTCGGTTTTGAGGATACCGACGTACTCCAGCAGGTTACGCTGCTGCTGACCTATGCCAGCGACCGCGTGTCCAGCCGTGGTCCGCGCAATAGCGGGGGCGGGATCGATCCCGATATTGTCGAAAGCCCCGGTCTGCGGCTGGACATCGTGGCCCGGCAGGGCTTCGACATCTGGGGCCAGGAGTTCGAGATGAAATTCGAGGCGCGCAACATCACCGGACGCGACTTCTACGAACGCCAGCGGGGCGACGGCTACACCGTGTTGAACAACGTGTACAAAGTCGGCACCACGTTCGCAGCGAGCCTGAGCGCGAAATTCTGATCCAGCGTCAGTCCGCGTTGGGCCACTGACACGTGAGCGACTTTTGTTTGTCGTCGGCCCGTCATGTTCTATGCATAGCGAAGGCTGGCAGGCGGATCGCATGCGCACGGCATGGCGATTGAATTGTGATTCGCCTTTAAAGGCGGAGGGATTGGCAGACGTTTTGCGCGGGTTGTTCGATACCGGGTTTCGTACCGACAAGCTGCGCACCGTGCCGCGGCCGGGCTTCTTTGCGCTGTTTTTTTCGATCGCTTTGCTGCTTTTTCTCGTGCAATTCGCGCGGTTGATTTGGGCGGTGGTGACGCCGGTGTCCCCCGTGGGCGACTGGCACCCGGCGAGCGCGGTGGTGCTGTCACCCGAGACGCAACTGGCGCTATTCAACAGCTTCGATCCGTTCTCGCGCGCGTTGCCGCAGGACGCGGGCCAGGCCGTGGTCACTTCGCTGCCGGTGGAACTGTTCGGCATCCTGGTCAACGGCAGTTCGGGCCTCGGTTCGGCCATCATCGCGGGCTCGGACGGTGTGCAGATCAGCTATGCCGTGGGTGAGGAAATCCAGCCAGGCGTAACGCTGGCGTCGGTGGCGTTCGATTATGTCGTGCTCAGCCGCGGCGGCGCGCAGGAGCGGATATATATCGATCAGTCGGTTCCGGCCAAAGTAGCAGAGCCCGGAGCGGGCGGTGCGGTTCCCGGGCCAGGCGGCCCACCGGCCCCTGCGGTGACCGCCCCGTCGGTATCGGGCGCCACGGTATCGGGCGCGGGCAATCCACCGCGCACTGTTGCGAATATGCAGAAATATGTCGGTTTCAGTCCGCGCGCCATCAACGGCAAGATCAGCGGCGTGGTTGCCGCGCCAGGGAGCAATCTGGCCGGCTTCCGCGCGATGGGTTTCCTGCCGGGCGACATCATTACTGCGGTCAACGGACGCAAGATCGCCTCGGCTTCGGACGCGGCTTTCGTTCAGCAGCAGATAAAGCCCGGTGCGCGGCTGTCGCTTCTCGTGGAGCGCGGCGCCGACACGGTCCCCATTTCCCTCAATCTGGAGCAGTAATTGCTACGCAAGCTTTCCCTTGCCGCCGCCGTCCTGATGCTGGGCGTGTCACAGCCGGCCGCGGCCCAGTACAGCCTTAACGTGCGCGATGCGGATATCCGCGCATTCGTGCAGGAGGCCGGACGGGTCACCGGGCGCACGTTCATTATCGACAGCAAGGTGCAAGGCACCGTCTCGGTGGTGACCGAACGTCCACTCAGCCGATCCGAATATTTCGAGATATTCTTGTCCACCCTGCGCACCAACGGTCTCGTCGTCGTGCCGACGAGCGGCGGTGCCTATCGCATCCAGCAGGCGGCGGGCGCGGCCACGCAGCCCAGCCGCGTGGGCAGCCGCGCACGTTCCGGCAGCGAATTTGTGACCGAGGTGTTCCGCCTGCGATCGATCGACGCAACGCAGGCCGTGGAGAGCCTGCGCCCGCTGGTGAGCCGGGAGGGATCGATCACGGCCAACCGCAGCGCCAACAGCCTGATCGTGGCGGATTATGCAGACAATATCCGCCGCATGCGCCAGCTGATTGGTCAGATCGACCGCAACAACAGCGCCACGCGTATCGTCAATTTGCAGAACGCCGACGCCGGTGAGATCGCGCAGTCGCTGCAGGCGCTGGCGACGCAGGGCGTGGCGGGAGAAGGCGCGGTGGCGCCGGTGTCCGTCGTCCCCTTCCCCACAAGCAATTCGATCGCGCTGCGCGGCGACCCGGCGGCCGTTGCCGAGTTCGTAAAGATCGCGCGCGATCTGGACCAGCGATCGCGCAGCACGAGCGAGATCAAAATCTACCGGCTCGACTATGCCGATGCCGAAACGCTGTTACCGGTGCTGCAGCAGTTGGTTGGCCAGCAGCAATCGACCACGGTGACCGCACCCAGCGCCGATATTCCCGCGCTGGCGCAAAGGATCACGAGCGGATCGCCCACCGCCTCGTCCGGTTCTGCCGCTGCGGTCAGTACCATTTCCACCAGTAGCGGCGGCAGCGGCAACGGCGTGGCCGGCCGGCGTCCAGCCATCGTCACGCGCTATGAGGGCACCAATGCCATCATCGTGGCGGCCGATCCGGATACGCAGCGCACGCTGGGCGAAGTGATCCGTCAGCTCGATATCCGCCAGGACCAGATCCAGGTTGAAGCGATCATCGTCGAAATTTCGGACAGTCTTGCCAAGGAACTGGGCGTCCAGTTCCTCTTCGGTGACAACAACATCGGCTATGGCGTCACCAATTTTTCGAACATCCAGCCCAATATCCTGGATATCGCGGGCGGGGTGCTGGCCAATGGTCTGGACAGAAGCACCACCGTCATTAACGGCAACACGGTCACCACCAGCACCAACAGCGCCACCGGTGATCTGCTCCGCCAGAACGCAGCGCAGGCGGTACTGGGCGCGCGCGGCGGATTTCTTGGACTGGGCATTCCACTGGGCGCGGGCGGTATCCTGGGCGCGCTGATCAACGCGGTGCGCGCCGATACCGAATCCAACGTGCTGTCCACACCGTCGCTCACCGTGAACGACGGGCTGGAAGGCTCAATCCTGTTCGGCCAGGAGATCCCGGTATCCACCGGCGAGGCGCTGTCGAACAATTTCGACAACGCCTTCCGCACCATCCAGCGCCAGAATGTCGGTATCGAGTTGATTGTGACCCCGCAGATCAACGCGGGCGACGAGGTACGGCTCGATCTGAAGCAGGAAGTGAGCTCGATCGCCGGGCCGGTTTCAAACAATTTCAGCGAATTGATCATCAACAAACGCGAGATCAAAACCACGCTGACCGTCGGCAACGGCGAGATCGCCGTGCTCGGCGGCCTGCTTGACGACAACGAGCGGCGCACGATCCAGAAAATTCCGCTGCTCAGCGATATCCCGATTATCGGCGAGCTGTTCAAGTCGCGCGCGCGCACCCGGGTGAAGACCAATCTGCTGGTCTTCATTCGCCCCACCATCCTGCGCAGCCGCGCCGATCAGGCAAAGATTGCGGCGCAGCGCTACGGCTATCTCAGAAACCAGCAGCTGCTGCGCCGTCCCGATCAGGAGCCCACGCTCGATCAGCTGGTGCGCGATTATATGGCCGCCGCACCGCCCGGCGGACCCTATGTTTATCAGACCGGCGATACGCTGATCGGGGCGACCGGTCAGCTTCTGCCGCCGCCGCCGCCCGGCACCGTTATCGTTCCGGTGGCGGTGCCTGCCAGCGATGTTGGCGCGCAGGAGCTGCCGCCGCTGAGCGATCCCTATGACCCCGTTTACGACGCAGCGCCGCAATGAAGATCGGGCGCGGTAAGCCGCAGACCACAGCGCAGCCTGCCGCCAAGGCGGACGGCATCCCCGACGCGCCGTTCACGGTGCCGCAGAGCGAGGGCTCGCCGCGCGCGCCATTGCTGGACATTCCCTATGGCTTCGCGCGCGAACATGGCGTGGTGTTGCTGAAACAGGATGACAAGCGCTTGTCCGTCGCGCTGCGTGAGGGCGCGGATCCGATGATCCTGCTCGAGGTGCGCAGACATCTGGCCATGCCGTTCGATGTTGAATTCGTCGACATACCCGCCTTCGACAAGCATTTGAGCAACCATTACGCCATGGACGGCAGCGCCGCCGAAATGGCCGGCGCGCTCGACATCGGGTCGGACGGTATCAGCGATTTGCCGACGGCCGACGATCTGCTCGACAGCGCCGATGATGCGCCGGCCATTCGCCTGATCAACGGCATTATTGCAGAAGCCGCACGCCAGGGCGTGTCGGACATCCATATCGAACCCTATGAGAGCGGCCTGGTCGTGCGCATGCGGATCGACGGAATGCTGCGCGAAAAACTGCGTATGCCGCCGCATGTTGCCCCCGTGGTGGTCAGCCGCATCAAGGTGATGGCGCGGCTGGACATCGCAGAACGCCGCATCCCGCAGGACGGCCGCATCGGTTTGACGCTGGGCGGCAAGCTGCTCGACGTGCGCGTTTCCACGCTGCCGAGCCGGGCGGGCGAGCGGGTCGTGCTGCGGATCCTGGACAAGGAAAATGCCGGGATCGACCTCGATTTGCTGGGCATGTCGGAAAATGCCGAGGTGATCTTGCGCGAGGCGCTGGCCGAACCCAACGGCATCATCCTGGTCACCGGGCCCACCGGTTCGGGCAAGACCACCACGCTTTACGCCAGCCTGCGCCAGCTCAACGACGGCAGCCGCAATATCCTGACAGTTGAAGACCCGGTGGAATATGCCGTCGACGGGGTCGGGCAGACCCAGGTCAACCCCAAGGTGGGCATGAGCTTTGCCGCAGGTCTGCGCGCCATTTTGCGTCAGGACCCCGATGTGGTGATGATAGGAGAAATCCGTGACCGGGAGACCGCAGACATCGCCGTGCAGGCCTCGCTTACAGGACATCTGGTGCTGTCCACCGTCCACACGAATGACGCCATCGGCGCGATCACGCGGATGCGAGACATGAAGGTGGAGCCGTTCCTGCTTGCCTCCACCTTGCGCGCCGTGCTCGCCCAGCGGCTGGTGCGCCGGCTTTGTCCGGAATGCCGCAGGCCGGTGGAAGCCAGCGGCAGCGTCGCTTCGCTGCTCGGCATCGACAGCGGCACCATCGTCTACGAGCCGGCCGGTTGCCCGGCATGCAACAACACCGGTTATGCCGGCCGTATCGGGGTGTTCGAGGCGGTACGGATCGACGAGACCATCCGCCGCCTCATCAACGATAACGGAGACGAAGCGATCATCGCGCGGCATGCCTTTCTGAAGCAGCCCAATCTGTCGAGCGCTGCGCGAAAGCTGGTCGCCAGCGGGCAGACCACGCCGGAGGAAGCCATCCGCATTTCCCGCCGCGAGGATGTGGATGCCTGATTTCGCCTATGTCGCGCTCGATCCGGGCGGCAAAGAGCGCCGCGGGCGGATCAGCGCGGCGAACGACGATGCCGCGCGCAGCCGCCTGTCCGAACGCAGTTTCTACGTTGTCAGCTGCGAGCCGGCGCAGGTCAAGTCCGCGGGCCAGTCACTCCGTTTCGGCTTTGGCGGCAAGAAACTGGGATCAAAGCAGCTGACCTTGTTCACGCGCCAGCTGTCTTCGCTGATCCAGGTTAGTCCGCTTGAGGAGGCGCTGCGTACGGTCAGCCGCCAGAATGAAAAGCAGCATGTCCGCGACATTCTCTCGAACGTCCACTCGGGCGTGCTCGAGGGCCAGCGCCTCTCCGAAGCGATGAAACGCGAACCCGCGAGCTTCCCCCCGCTGTTCCGGGCCATGGTGTCGGCAGGCGAAACCTCCGGATCTCTGCCGCAGATCGCCGAGCGGCTGGCCAATTTGCTGGAGCGCCAGGCCGAAATGCGGGGCAAGCTGATCAGCGCGCTGGCCTACCCCATCGTGCTCGCGATCGTCGCCATGCTCGTCGTCGTCGGCCTGATGGTTTCGGTGGTCCCGCGCGTGGTGGAGCAGTTTGACGATGTGGAGCAGCAATTGCCGCTTATCACCCGCATCGTAATCGGCATATCGAGCTTTCTGGCGGATTACTGGTGGGTGCTGGCGTTGCTGTTCGCGGCGTTTGGCGTGCTTCTTTGGCGACTGCTGAAGGAGCCGAAATTCCGCTACGGTTTTGATTCCATGATCCTGCGTCTGCCCCTGCTGGGCCGGTTGCTGCGCGATCTGCACGCCGCGCGCATGGCACGCACGATGAGCACGATGGTCGCTTCGCGCCTGCCCGTGCTGGAAGGGCTGCGCCTCACGTCACAAACGGTGCGAAACAGCGTGCTGAAGGAAGCAACCGAGGGCATCATTGAGGCGATCCGCGGCGGCGGTAGCCTGTCGGGTGCCATGCGCGCAGCCGGGGTGTTCCCGCCACTCCTCGTCTATCTCACCGCCAGCGGCGAAAGCTCGGGTCAGCTCGACAACATGCTGGAAAGAGCCGCCGATTATCTCGAGCGCGAATTCGACAATTTCACCTCGACCGCGCTATCGCTGCTCGAACCGGCTATCATCGTGGTCATGGGCGGGATGGTGGCCATCATTATCCTGTCGATTCTGCTGCCGATTCTGCAGCTGCAAAATTTCACCGGAGCCTGAGAGATCCCCATGTCCAAGTCCCCCACTACGTTTCTGCGCGCGCTGATCGATCGGCGCAGCATGGCATCGCGCCCGCCAACCAACGGCTTCACCCTTGTGGAACTGATGGTCGTTATTTTCATCATCGGCCTGCTCGCCACCGTAGTGATCATCAACGTGCTGCCCAGCCAGGACCGCGCAATGACCACCAAAGCCCAGGCCGATATCTCGATCCTGGAGCAGGCGCTGGAGCAGTACCGGCTCGACAACCTTACCTATCCCTCGTCAGCAGACGGACTGCAGGCACTCAAGGCGCCGCCCGCGGGCCTCGCCCAGCCGGCCCGCTATCGGCGCGGGGGCTATATCCGCCGGTTGCCCGACGATCCATGGAGCCGCCCCTATCAGTATCAGAACCCCGGGCCCGAGGGCGGCCCGGCGGTGTTTTCGCTTGGCGCAGACGGGACGCCGGGCGGTACCGAACAGAACGCCGATATCTACCCGAATTAACGCCTGCGGGCCGGCAAGGACGGGCGATATGCGCCACCGGAGCTTTATAGGATGACGTTGCGTGGATCAACCGGTTGCTGCGCTCATCCCGCCCGGCTGCTGCGGGGCGAACGCGGTTTCACGCTTGTGGAGCTGATGGTCGTGCTGTTCATCATCGGCCTGGCGGCGGGCGCGGTGGTGCTGAACCTGCCAGGCGACGAGACCGCGATCTCCGACGATTCGAGCAAGTTTGCCGCGCGGCTCTCCGCCATCCGCGACGAGGCCATTTTGCAGTCGCGCGGCATGGCGGTGTGGGTGGCGCCGTCGGGCTATGGCTTCGAACAGCGCGTCGGCGGCACATGGCAGCCGATCGGCGATCGAGCCATGCGCGCGGCGAACTGGAACCCGGGCACCGTCGCGCAGACCGGTGAAGACGACGGCCAAGTCCGCATCAGTTTCGACAGCACCGGTTTGCCAAGCGGGCCAATGGACGTGACGCTGGTGCGCGGCGATCGCAAAACGGTTGTGCGCGTGGATGCCGCCGGAGAGGTCAGCGTCGGTGGGTCGTAAATTGGTCAGAACTGGTGCCAGGCCGCGCAAGGCGTCCGAACGCGGTTTCACGCTCCTGGAGATGATGGTTGCGTTGGCGGTCTTCTCCATCGCGGCGCTCGCGCTCATCCGGCTCCAGGCCTATACGATACGCACCGCCGGCGACGTCGAACGCATCACTCTGGCGCGCGTGGTGGCGCAGAACATCGCCACCGATCTTTTGACCGACCCCGCCCCTCCGTCGCTCGGCACTGCGCAGGGACCCGAGGTCAATGCCGGCGTGCCTTGGGCGTGGCGCACCGATGCCAAGATGACCGAGGATGCGCGGATCATGCGCATCGATATCGGCGTCGCCAGCCCGGACGGCGGTGCGCCCTATATCCTGACGGTCGTGCGGCCGCTGCAGCTGTGATCGAAAACTGCCCTTCCGCCTATCGTGCAACCAATGGCTTCACGCTGATCGAATTGCTGGTGGCGCTGTTTATCTTCGCGCTGCTTTCCGCAGCCGGGGTCGCGCTGCTGCGCACCGCCACCACGGGGCAGGCCGTCATGGCTGACCGGCTCGGCCAGCTGGCTATCGTCAACCGCACGGTTGGCGCGCTGACGGCCGATCTGATGCAGGCGCTGCCCCGATTGTCGCGCAATAGGCTCGGCGATCCCGTCCCTTCCTTTACCGCGCAGGACGGCGCAATCCCCGGCCAGTTGTTTGCCTTCACCCGCACCGGCTGGAGCAATTATGACGAGCGTGCGCGTTCGTCGCTCCAGCGCGTCGCCTACAGTTTTCAGGACGGGGCGCTGCGGCGCAGCGGCTGGCCGATGCTCGATGGGTCTGCAGCCGGACCGCCAGCCACGCTGATGCGCGATATCGAACAGGTGCGCATGCGCTATCGTGGATATGACGGCAACTGGCGGGAGGACTGGACCCCTGTTAACCCTGCAGAAATTCCGCGCGCGGTGGAAATGCGGATCAAGCCGCACGGCATGGCCGAGATGCGGCTGAGCTTGATCGTGGGGACACAAGGACGGATTGATCCCAACAAGCAGGAAACCGAATATTCCTCCGAGAACCCTGCGGACTATGTCCCGTGAGGCCGCCCATCTCATCCAAATCCCGCCCCGGCAAACCGAGCGAACGCGGTGTCGCGCTGCTGACCGTATTGCTGCTGGTAGCGGTGATGGCGGTGATCGCAGCCACCGCGCTCGATCGATTGCAGCTGTCCACGCGCCTGGCCGCCAATGCCGGTTCGGTGACGCAGGCGCGTGCCTTTGCCCTGGCCGCCGAACAGATCGCGACCGCCCGGATTGAGGACCTGGTGCAGGCCGACGCGGCGCAGACCACGCTGGCGGGCAACTGGATGAACACACCCCGCCAGCTGCCGATCCCCGGAGGCACCGCGGTGGCCACCGTGCAGGACGGCGGAAACTGCTTCAATCTCAACAGTTTGGTCAGCCAGACCCGCGACGGGCAATATACGGCGCGGCCCTTTGCGCTGCAGCAGTTCGTCACCCTGATGGCTGCCATAGGGATCAACCGGGATTCGGCCTATGTCATTGCCGCATCGGCCGCCGACTGGGTCGACAGCGACCAGGCCCCGATCCCCGGCGGGGCGGAAGACAGCTATTATCAGGGACTTGCCGTTCCCTATTCGCCGCCCAACCATTTGATGGAACATCCCAGCGAACTGCGCGCGGTGAACGGCGTGACGCCCGCCTACTGGACGCTGCTGCGACCATGGGTCTGCGCGCTGCCGATCACCGATCTGTCGCCGATCAACGTCAACACGCTGCTGCCCGATCAGGCGCCGCTGCTCGTCATGCTGATCCCGCAGGCCAACCTCGATGTGCGCGCGGCCGCCGCCTATCTCGGCCGGCGACCCGTCACCGGCTGGGGCAGCCTGCCCATATTCTGGTCCGATCCGGTGTTGGCCAAGCTGGTGCCACGCCAGGAAGCCACCACCCAGACAAAGCTCAAGACCGAATGGTTTGCCCTCGACGCGGAGATACGCTTGGGCGATAGCGAAGTTCGCGAGCACGCGCTCATCGATGCCCGGATCGCTCCGGTGCGGGTGTTGTGGCGCGATTGGGGGGAAGATCAATGAGCGGTGCGGACGGCCTGATCGTCACTCTGCCGCTCGGCGGCGACGAGGCGCTGCACTGGTGGCGGCTGGACGGCGGCGTCATCACCCAGCGCGGACAGGACGGCGACGTGCGCGATGCCGCCGGTCTGCCCTCCGCCGTGCCGGGCGAGCGGATCATGGCGCTGGTGCCGACCGAGCTGACTCATGTCAGCTGGTTACAGTTCGACGACCTGAAACCTCGCCAGGCCGAAGGCGCTGCCCGCATCGAAGCGGCACGCCGTGGCATCGGCGGGACCGAGCGTAATCACGCCGCCGCGCGCGCTCTGGAAGACGCGGCGGGCACCGTGCTAGCCGCCACCATCGCGCCGGCTGCACTATCCGGCGGACTGGCGCATCTCCAGGCCATCGGCATCGACCCCGACGTGGTCACCCCGCTGGGCCTCATCATCGCTGCCGAAGAGGGCCAATGGACGCGCGCAGACGTGGCCGGTGAGCAGTTCCTGCGCGGCGCGCGCGCCATTATTCCGGACGAACCCGCGTTGATCGCGGCGATCCTGGGCGAGGTTGAAGCGGTCGACCTGAACCAGGACGAGAGCGACGCCGCGCTCGAAATCGCATTTGCCGAACCGGCGCTCAACTTGCGCCAGGGCCGCTTTGCCAAGCGCCGCAAGGTGGAGGGACTGGGCAAACGCGAATGGCAGATCATCGCCCTCACGCTGTCGCTGGCGCTGCTCGCCACGGTGCTGATCGCGCTAGTATCTCTGGTCAAATACACGCTTGGCGCAGACCAGCAGAATGCCGCCGCATTGTCCACGGTGCGCGCCGCCGTGCCGGAGGCGGCCGATCTGGAAACGGCCGAACGTCTGCTCGATCAGCGCCTGATCGCTGGCGGGGGCGGGGCCAGTTTCGGTCCGGCCGCCGCGGCGCTGTTCCAGACGGTGCGCGGCGTGCCAGAGGTGTCGATCCGCCGTCTGGCCTATGCCCCGGACGGCACGCTCAGCGCCACGTTGGGGGCTGCACAGCCCGACCAACTGAACCGCGTGCTCGTGCCCCTGCAGGCCAATTTGGGCTATGTGATCACACAAACCCCCCGTCAGGCCGCCGATGGCATGAGCTTGATCGACATCACGGTACGCACACCATGATCGCGCGAGGCAGGAACTGGTATATGGGCCGCACCCGGCGCGAGCGCATCATGCTGGCGACGATGGGCGTGCTCACCGCGCTGGTGATCGCAGTCTATGGCGTGGCATTGCCGCTTATCAACGGAACGCAGGACGCGCGCTCCGCCTATGCCGAGGCGGTGACGCGCCATGGCCGGATCGCGGCCAAGATCGATGCGCTGGCCGCCATGCAAGGCGGCCGCGGCGGCCTGCCGAGCGGTGCTTTCGCTGATTTCATCCGCCAAAGCGCTGAATCGGCCGGTTTCACGCTGGACAATAGTGATCCCTCTGGACCGGGCATGGTCGCGATCCGCATCGGATCGGCGGCACCGCAGGCCCTGTTCGGATGGCTTGGCGGGCTGGAGGCGCGCGGGATATCGGTGGACAATCTTACCGTCGAGCCGACGGCGCCCGGCGCCGGCATGCTGACGGTCAGCGCAACCTTGCGCAGGCCATCATGAGCCGCCGCATCACCAGTTTGCGCGCGGTGCAGCGTCCC
>JBBSUT010000021.1:0-24177 GCA_038234155.1 Sphingomonadales bacterium
AAACCGGACAGCCCAAATTTGCTTTTGGGCAAGCGGTCTTTTGGCGCCTACAATTTTTCCGGCAGTCCAAGCCGCGCGCCCCTGCATAGCCGGATCATATTGTGAATAGCACATTACTTTTCTCCATGGCCTGGATTGGCCAGCAGAGAAACGAATCAGTGGCATGGGCACTGCATCACTTTGAAATCCGCTTCTTGTAAGGCCCGCGCGGCTTAGGGGTTTGCTTGGCGTCGATCCGATCAATGATGGCATCGAAGCCTAAGAACGTATCGGCGATGCCAGCGGCCATAGCGGGCGTCATACGCAGCTTGCCGTGTGTGCGGATGAAATTATAGAACATCGTATAGAGCGCGACCATGTGCGCGTGATTGGCAACCTTCTTGCTGTGGCCGTTCGTCAGGCGGGTGAAGCGCCGCATGTGCATCCGCATCGTCTTATTGTGGACCTCGACAAACGACGTGCTGACGTGTGCAATATCGGGGTTGCCCTCAACGCGAACCTTTTTGATGCCAGTGCATTCCGCAGGGCTGTAGCGGCCCGCTGGCGACGGTGTAGCGCCATACATCTTGATGATCTGCGCATAGTCCACGTCGGCACCGAATGCGCCTTCTACAGCCTCTAAATAGGCGCGGTGGCCATCCGTCGAAAGCTGGACACGGTTAGCAAGGCGCGATCGCAAATCGTCCATCAATTCCACGGCAGCTTGGCCCGAGCGGTCGCCAACAAGATAGCTGACTATGAGCTTGCTGTCGGCGTCGATGCCCGTCCACGTCCAAATGTCGCCAGCGCCTTCCGGTGCCGCCTTAGCGGTCGCGACGGCCTTTTGCTTGCAGTAGTTGAAGGCCCAAATTTCGTCACACTGAATGCGAGTGGCCTTCACGTCGTGCACCATTTCGTCGTGCATCTCTGCGCAGACCGTGCCCGCGTCGATCAACAGCTTGGCGACCGTGTTGAAGCTAACGTCGGCGACGCGAGCTATGGCGCGCATCGACATGCCCTCACAAAGAAGGTTGAGGACTTGAATGCGGGTTTTCAGGGCGAGCTTTCTCATACCCATTTCTATATGAGCTTTCTTGCATAACGTCAAGCATATTAGTTCAGTCTACAAGGCGGAGACGTGGTTTCGGCTTAGGCTCAAACTGATAAAGTGATTGAAATTCAGCCGGAGTAATACAGAGCAAATTCGCTATATCATCATCAGTGTAGTCAAGCGCGGCGCGATGAAACTCGATCATTTGGCGAAGCATTTTAGGATGCTCGCGCGGCGGCTCATTCGGTTCCCGCTTGCGGTATCCGAGTTTACTCATATCAATCCAGAATTTCTTAAATTGGTAGCTAGTAATCAAATTATGGCGGTGGGCGTTTGTGGCAATTGAAGCCATCGAAACTTTCCAGTGCGCTTTCATGTTGGCGAGATGCGGCAAATCGAACCGACGAAGCTGCTTTCGCAATTCGTCGTATGGTAACAAAAACGATCCAGCGAATTCGTCGGCTTCGCACTCCATTTCGCCGTCTTCTTTAAATGTCGTGGTGTGCAAAACCATGTGAGCCATTTCGTGGCAAAGCGTATGCCTCAGTCGATCCATCGGCGAATTTACGTTCACGAAAAATAGAACCGGCAAACCGTCAATCCTTTGGCTCATCGCATCGAGTAAATCAGTTCCAAAATCACATGGGATAACAATACCGCCATTTTCTTCGAGCAAGTCGACCACGCTTTCGACCGGGCCGGGGGGCAGCATCCAAGATTCACGGAGCGAGCGCGCCATGTCATCAACGGTTGCAATTTGCTTTGATCTTCCCTGGAACTCATCCCGATCAATTTCCGGAATAAACCGATTGCTATTGAGCCGGAAAGACACGCTGAGTTTTTCGACATGCATACGGCGAATGTTCATCTCCGCGATAATTTTGCCCAATGCTTTTGCTGAGAGCTTCTTCCTTTTGCGAAAGTGGAAAGGCGGGAAGCCATAGGAACGCCCCGACTGAAAAAAGAAACGAGCAGGATATTGCAGCGCTGCGCCTGCATCTTGTGCAAACTCGTCTGGTGCATCAAGCACCCCTGTTTCGTATTTTGACAGAGTACCTTGGCCCATGTTGATTCTGTCTGCCAATTCAGCCTGCGTCACCCCCCGCGAATCGCGAGCGAGAATCAGCATGTGGTGGTTAAACCGTCCCATAAATCACCATTTGAATCTGTATTAAGCGAGACGCGCTTGGCGCGTCACGTCGATCCATTGCGGCTGGCCTACAATGCGCTCGTTGGTTGGTATGACAGCGGCACACCAATCAATCATTTTGCCCATAGGGCGCGCCACCTGCACGCGTTCAACATCTGTCCCGAGCGGATTAGTCCAATATCCCACCACTAGATTTAGTGGCGGAAACGGAATGCCGGGCAGCGGCAACTGCTTGTCGTAATCGACGGCTTGCTTCGTAGGATAGTTGCGCGTTCGCCCATCTTCATCCATTTTTTTGAAACGGATTGTGGCCTTTTCGCCGATTATCCAAACCTTCAGATTACGGATTTCCTTGAAAATCACACCGGGCTTATCAGTGAGGCGAGCATGGGCGTCGGTCTCCATGTGGGAATAAATGCACGCTGCCTTTGCTCTGGCATCGAGCTCAATGCGAATATCCGGCGGGTATTGCTGGTAACGAGCAACTCCACCGCGGCAGATCGCATCAAGTTCGTCAAAAAACGGATCAAGCTGCAGCATAGCCTGATCTTGCGTCCATTCGGTCATGGCGGCCTCCTGATGTTGTCGGATACCAATGGAACAGATTCGACCAAAAGAAAAGAAAAATATTCCTAAAATTATTCCTTGCGGCTTTGAGACCAACGTTTTTCCGCAGCCTTACAAGCAATCTCTGCCCGACGTTCCGGCGTCATGGATGCCGCACGCGCAGCACCGCCCTTACGGCCCATCTCTTGCGCGGCCTTGTTCTTGCCGTCATCGGGCGCTTCGTCGTCTGCATCGCCGGTAAGGACGCGCATAACGTGCACAGCGTTGCCGACGACATCGGTTGGTCGCTTCTGTCCTTTAGGGCCTTTAGGCATCGTCAGTTTCCTTAGCTAGGGGCGCGCCGACAATGGCACTCACTGAATGGACGAAAGCCCTCAGGATTTGTTCGTCCGACAGATCGTTATGGATCGGGAAATCGGTTGGGTTGCCGCCGGGATGACCTTCGCTGTTGCAGCGAACAACATTTAGATAGCGTCCGGTGCCAGCCCAATCCCTTTCGGTGCCGTGCTTGTGCTGGACCCACGCGCGCTTAAATGATCCTGACACCTGCTCCCACTCAATATAGAGAGACCCATTCCCATCGCGACGAATCTGCATATTTCCTCCATGCTAAACGCTAAGCATAACATGGGAACGCGGTAACCGCTCGTCAAATTTCAAAGTGATGCAGTGCCGTGGCATGCCGATCGTGGGTCGATTACAGCAGACCCGCTTTGGGACTTGCGGAACAACCAGCGGCCGATGGGGAGCCGGTCGGCAACATATTGTCTAGCCGGTGGAGCAATCTTACGGCAACCGTGACGAGAGATTCATCATCAGCCGTAGGTTAGCCTTAGTCGATAAGATCGCCGCGAACAGGGTGCTTGAAAACGCCGCCGCTCATACTAGCCCCCTGGCATAATGGAGACGAGCTCGACGTCAAATATGAGCTCACTTCCAGGCGGGATATCGCGCTTGAGCGTATCTTCGGGAGGAGTGAAGAGCCTGCCATGGTGCCCGTAGCCGAGATAAGCCGGGATTATAAACCGCCAGTGGTCGCCCGGCCGCATAAGCTGCACGAGTGCACCGAAGCCCGGAATGACGGTGCGGACTGAGAAGGTGGAAGGCTCCGCTCCGTTCTGTGCCGATGTGCTAAACACGCAGCCATCCGCCAGACGTCCGACGTAGCGGATTATCACGTCATCCGATCGCAGCGGATGTCGGCCAGCGGACGGACCCGAGCGCAGCACCTCATATTCGAGGCCCGGCAAGCGGACGACGCGGCTATCCTGGGACTGAGCGGTCCCCACGGTTACAAGTGCACCGGGCGTTGCAGGGGCTCCTTGCACGGCGCGAGCTGCGAGGAAGCCGCATACCAACATGCACGCTACGATCATCGTCTGAACTCGCAACGCTGATCCCCTTCGTCTGCTGATTGCGGTTCTTTTAATCAACTTGGTTTCGATATGAAAGCAAGCCACAACAGACGGATGACCTTGCTCCTTCAGATCCTCGCCAGTCTCGCTTCCCAGGTTGCGTCCCCGGTGCCGGCACCTACTCCTGCCCCGGCCGCAACAGCCGCACCCCAGGAATGGCCCACTCGGGAAGCCGACTTTCTGATCCGCGACTTCCGTTTCCAAACTGGCGAGCGCCTACCCAACCTTCGCATTCATTACACAACGCTTGGTCAGCCACACCGTAATGCCCGTGGCGACATCGACAATGCGGTGATGATACTGCACGGCACGGGTGGAAGCGGGAAGCAATTCCTCCGGCCCCAGTTCGCAAATGAGCTTTATGGGCCGAGCCAACCACTCGACATCAGCCGATACTGGATAATTCTCCCAGACAATATTGGCCATGCGGGATCATCCAAGCCGTCCGATGGCCAGCGCATGGGCTTCCCAGCCTACGATTACATGGACATGGTCGAGGCGCAGCATCGGCTGCTAACCCAGGGCCTTGGTATCCGCCACATGCGGTTGATCATGGGCACATCGATGGGCTGCATGCATAGTTTCCTCTGGGGCGAGAAACATTCTCGGTTTGCTCGCGCCCTGATGCCGCTGGCATGCGAGCCAATGGAAATTGGCGGCCTTAACCGGATATGGCGGCAGTTGCTCGTGGACGGCATCAAGTCCGACCCCGCTTGGGCCGAGGGCGATTATAAAAACCAGCCGTTACAGGGACTGCGCACCGCCGCATCAATGCTGATCGTGGCGGGCGCGGCACCCCTCAATCTCCAGCAGGCCTTTCCGACGCGAGAGGCGGCAACGGAGCAGGCTCGTGCGAAGATCGACGCCTCATTGGCATCACTGGATGCCAATGACCTGATTTATCAGATTGAAGCATCCCGATCCTACGATCCTTGGCCAGAACTCGAAGCAATTACGGCACCGGTCACCTGGATCAATTCAGCGGACGATTTTATCAATCCACGCAATCTCGACATTCCGCAGCGCGCGATCGCCCGGATGCCGAATGCAAGCTTTAGGCTGATTCCCGAGAGCGCGGAAACGCATGGTCACGGAACGCACACCTGGGCTAGTTTCTGGAAGACGGACCTACGTGATCTGCTCGAAAGAACAGAAACGTCCGCTGCGCCGTAATATATGGCAGAAGCAGCTAGAAGAAACATATCCGGCTGCAGCTACAATGCGCCAACGCCCGCGATACCTCGCCGTCGTGTCACTCGGAGTTGCTAGAGCTCGTGCAGTTGCAGGCGACCCGATGATGGTCGATTTGAGGGTGCCAAGGCCCATGGGATTTATTTTCCGGTCGTCGCTTCTCGTTTTGCGGTCAGGATCACATCGATCTCATCATTGCGCGGGTTCAGTAAATCGAGCCGGACACGGTTATCGGATGTGCGCGTGACGGTCGCCGGAACGGACACATTGGTTACCATCCACCCCGGCGGCAGCACGATCGCATTGTCGGCGCGGCCGAATGATCGATGCCAGACCAACTCGTCGCCGACGCGCTTGTACCGGTCCGGGTCAGTGTAGGTTTCTGCAAAACGGAGCCGACGGCTCTCGCCCGGCCTGATCATAGGGTAATGAAATATGACAGCAACGGTCGCGGCGTCCACGTCTTTGGCGTCAGGCTCTGCGCGCTTTATCGCTTCGCCACGGACCACCTCCGAAGCGAGAGTCTGCCCCGTGTCAAGATCGCGCGCGGAGGGGTCCGAAACTGTGCTGCCTGCGCGCACAATGTTTACATAGGCGGCGCTGCCTACTTTCATCTCCGTATAATCGTGCGTCAGCGCGAATGAATGCGTTTCTGGAGCATTGAGATAATAGACGATGTTGCGGCTCTGATGCGCGCGCTCGTCCAGCAATACGCTGCTCGCCGTTTGCGATAGATCGGCCTTACGCGCCGTGAGGATGAGCGGCGCGGGACCCGGTGTGACGTTCCAAAAGGTGATGGCGATGCGGCCGTCAGGCTGCCGAATGATTTGCGAGGGATAATTGCACGCAACTAGGACATAGCCCGGCGGCAGCACCACCGCATTCCGCTTGATCCCGAGCGATCGTTCGAAAACGACGGTATTGCCCTCTGCGTGGTAGCTTGCCAAATCCTCGTAAGTCTTGTTGATCTGGATTCGGCCGCCGCCGCCGTTCGGCGGCACGGGCCTTGCCAGGCTAACTTTGATAAAGCGGTTACCGGCTTTGGCGTCTGCCACCCCGGCCGCTGCTGCAACGTCGCCGTCGACTTCCTCGAACCGGAGCGGTTTGCCCGTCGCGCGATCAAGCACCTCTTCATCGCTCGCCGTGCTCCCAGGCCTGATCGGATTGTAAAAGGCGGTCGCGCCAGGTGTCGTCGCGGTGACCTCATAGAAAATTCTGAACTTGTGACTCTCTGGCGTCAGGAGCTCGTAGCGCGTGTAACCGTCCGTTTCCTGCTGTTGCGCCGGCTCGGAGCGGGCACTTTCCGGGAATAGCAACGTTAAGCCCAGCACCGCCCACATTATTGCCCTCATCATTCCTCTCCCACCAGGCCGCTCGACTTCAACCTTAGGATGGCAGGTTCGCCCAACTTGTCGAGATCGATAGCGCGAGCTATAAATTTGAGGGCAGGTTTCGGGTCATGGAGCAGGACCTCCAGATGGCCGGGCTTGGGCGCGAAACGGTCGTCAATCATAGTGTTCAATTGTGGGCAGAGGCCGGTCTCCTCCGGGAAGACCACGATTGTTCTGGCAGTCACTTGGCGAAGGCGGGCGCCTGAATGGAAGCTTTCCTTACTTCCCGGGGGGTGGGGGGCGCGCAGCCCCGCGGGGAGGAGGACGCACGCTCACCCCTGCTGGCTGGCAATCCATTTGTCGACGTTGCGCTCCAGTATGTCGAGCGGCACCGGGCCGGAGAGAAGGACAGCGTCGTGGAAGCCCTTTATGTCGAAGCGTTTGCCAAGCTGGGAACGGGCGCGCTGGCGTAGTTCCTCGATCTTCAATTTGCCCACCATGTAGGCGGTCGCCTGGCCCGGATAGACGATGTAGCGCTCGATCGCTTTGACAATGCCGCCCTTGGCGTCGGCGCTGTTCTCCTCAACATATTTGATCGCCTGCGCACGGGTCCAGCGTTTGTGGTGGAGGCCGCTATCCACAACAAGGCGGATGGCGCGGTGGAGTTCGAGCTGGAGCCGACCGAAGTCGCGATACGGGTCCTGATACTGGCCCATGTCCTTGCCCAAACGCTCTGAATAAAGTCCCCAGCCTTCCGAATAGGCGGTGAAGCCGCCAAACTGGCGGAACGGCGGAACTTTGCCGCCCAGCTCGGTCTGCACAGCGCGCTGGAGGTGATGGCCGGGAATACCTTCGTGATAGAATAGCGCCTCGATCTCCGTCGCCGGCATATTGTTCATGTCATACAGATTGACGTAGTAGGTGCCGGGACGGGACCCGTCGGGCGCGGGCGACTGGTAGAAAGCCTTGCCAGCGGACTTTTCGCGGAAAGCTTCGACGCGCTTTACTACCAACGGGGATTTCGGCGTGGTGCCAAACCACTGGGGAAGCAACGCTTCCATCTGGGTGTTGAACTTCTGCGTTTCGGCGAGGTAGCGCTCGCGCCCGGCATCAGTGTTCGGGAAGTAGAACTGCTTGTCTGTGCGCATCTTCTCGAAAAATTGCTGCAGAGTGCCAGTGAAGCCGACCTGGCGCATGATTCCGCGCATCTCGTCGTGGATTCGGGCGACCTGGGCGAGACCGAGGCTGTGGATCTCCTCGGCGTCCATTCCAGTGGTGGTGTAGTAGCGCAGCAGGGCGGCATATTGCTGCGCGCCGCTTGGAAAGCGCCAGATGCCGTCGTCGGTACCGGCGAGCTTCTGCTGCTCCTGCATGAGTACAATTACGCGCTGGTAGGCGGGCTTTACCTCCTCGACGAGAGCCCTGCGGCCGGCCTCGATCAAGCGCGTCTTTTCCGGCGCAAGGATGTCGAGCTTACCGACCTTGGTCTTGTAATCGGCGAACAAAGCGCTGTCGGCGCCGGAATCGTAGGGAGCGCCAGAGATGATGTTTCGGGCATCGTCGATGACGTAAGGGAAGACCCAATTGGGGGGCAGGATGCCCATCTTTTCGCGCGCGCGCGCTTCAACGACTGCCTGGTCGAGATAGGTGTCGAGCGTCTGGAGGCGAGACAGGTATGCTTCAGCGTCGGCCAGCGTGTCGACGCGGTGGATGTTGATGAGGAACGCCGGTCCTTCGCTCTGGGCACCGTTCATCTGGTCGAAAACATAGGCCTGCTTGCGGAAGGGATAAATGAGCTCGCTGCGCTCGCCGCGGTTGACGAAGATATCGTAGCTTAAGCGATCTTCGGGTGAAAGCGTGTCGCGCGGGAAGCGGCGACGCATTCCTTCCAGGGTGCGCAGGTCGAGCTGGCGCCTCTCCTCGGCGGCGGCGTCGGTATATTCGTCCCACTTGCCGTAGTCCGCGTCGCGGATACCGCGATAGGCCTTGCTAAGCGGCGACATGGCGAGCTCCGCTTTATCATAATCGGCGAAGAAGGTGGCAAGGGCGGCATTGGCGGTAGGCTGCTGGGCGGCTGGGGCCGGCTCGGGCGCAGCAGCGGCGGCCATCGGCGTCGGGGTCTCACCGGGAGTCGAGGCGCAGGCAGCGAGCAGGGAGACGGAGACGAGAAGGATCAGACGGGTCATGAAAATTCCTTAGGCGATGAGCGGCTCGCGGCCTTTTGAGCGCAGAATGGGAGTTCTGACCAGCCTGGCGCGAACATTTATAAGCATTCACAGGCGCAGCGGTCCCGTGCCGCACGGCGGCCAAGCAGTGCATCGGGGGTGCTTTTCAACCGCGAAAGCCCAGTTCAAACCTCGGCAACGAAGGTCCTGTCATGGCAAGGCCCTCGTTAGCCGAGAAACGTCGATACCTGTTCATTTCAGATTCGACCGACTTTCGTTTTCACAATCCCGAGATCTTGTCAGCAGGACAGGTTCGCGACCTTTCGACTTTCGGGCCGGTCAGCCATGTCCTTGCGCTACCGGTGGGCTATGGCTCCAATTTTGTCTCGGTGGTGCAGAGCGAGGGACGGCTGCTGCTTCAGAACGGCTATCATCGCTGCTATTCGATGCTCAAGGCAGGCATCACGCACGCTCCCGCCGCGATCCAGACGGTCACGCGGCTCGACGAACTGCGCATCGCAGCCGACGACGATGTTTGCGACGACCCGGCGTTCTATTTTCGCGCGGCGCGCCCGCCGGTGCTCAAGGATTACTTCAATCCCCAGCTGACCCGCAAACTGCACGTCAAGACGATGCAGACCACCGCCCAAATCGAATTCAAGGTGCGCACGTCAACCGGGTCTGTTCTCTGACTTCCCGATAACGCCCAACCCGGGCGGGCAATGCGAAGGCCTAAGCGCTTGATGCCGGGCTGGTAGCGCGCCATTCGGGCCATGCGGATCGCAAGACGCGAACAGCTGAACGCAGGAATACAAAGGCGATCAATGCGGCCACGATGATGTCCGGCCACGGCGATTGCAGAAGCGCCACCGCGATCGCCGCAGCGACCACGCCGACATTGGCGACGATGTCATTTTGCGAGCATTCGAACGTGCTCGACATATTGATATCCTGCTTGCGGAACCGCCATAGCAGCCGGAAACACCACAGGTTGGCGATCAGCGCTATCATGCTCGCGCCCAGCATGAGCCCCGACATTGGCGGCGTACCACTGGATATGCGAAACCCGATTTCGATCAGAACCGCTATTCCGAAGCCCAGTATAAAGAGACCCTTGGCCAGCGCCGCACCGGCCTTCCACCGGTCGCCGCGTTGGAGCGCGTAGAGACTGAGGGCGTAAACAAACGCATCGCCGAACATGTCCGCCGAATCCGCGATCAGCGCCGCGGAACGGGCGAACAACCCAATGCCAAGCTCGCCCACGAACATCACCGCATTGATCACCAGCACCGTGACCAGCACGCGCCGCTGATCGGCCTTGCGGGCCATCTGTTCCAGTTCGCTCGCTTTGGAATTGCAGCAGTCAGACATAGGCTATCGTCTCAGCAGGGCGGCAAGCGAAAGGTCAAGGATCATGTCGATGCAGATCATCTTCCTTGGCGTGCGCCTTGCGCCGGTATCGATCGGTACTTCGCGCAGGTCAGGCCGGTTGCGGCGTTGCCGGGGCATCCGCGCTCCGTGCGGCGCCAAGTTTTCGGGCCTCGCGCTGGCGCAGCAGCAGATAGGCGGCCGGCACCACGAACATCGACAGCAGCGGGGCGGTGATCATGCCGCCGACCATCGGCGCCGCAATCCGGCGCATGACCTCCGATCCGATACCCTCTCCGATGAGGATCGGAAACAACCCCGCCAGAATAACCGCGACGGTCATCGCCTTGGGCCGAACCCGCAAGAGCGCGCCGGAGCGTACCGCCAGTCGAATGTCCTCCTCGCCCGGATCGCTGCCTTTCTCGATCAGCGCCTGTTTGAGATAGATCAGCATGACGACGCCGAACTCGGCTGACACGCCGGCCAGCGCGGTGAAGCCCACGGCAGTCGCGATCGACTGGTTTACGCCCATAAAATAGAGCAGCCACAGCCCGCCGGTCAGCGCGAACGGCAGCGTGGCCATGATAATCAGCGCTTCGTCGAACCGGCGGAACGTCAGATACAGCAGCAGGAAGATGATCATCAGCGTCGCCGGGACCACCACGAGCAGGCGCTCCTTGGCGCGCGCGAGATATTCGAACTGGCCGGTGAACGCGATGCTCACGCCCGGCGGCAGTTTGACCCGGGCATCGATCGCTTTGCTAAGGTCGTCGACCACCGACACCAGATCGCGCCCGCGCGTATCGATATAGATCCAGGTCGATGGCCGCCCGTTCTCTGACCGCAGCATCGGCGGCCCCGCGCTGACCGACACGTCCGCCACGGTGCCCAGCGTAATCTGCTGCCTGGCCGGCGTCAGTATCGGCAAATTGCGGATATCCGATACGCTATCGCGAATTTCGCGCGGATAGCGCACGCTGATCGGGTAGCGCGCCAGGCCTTCGACGGTCTGGCCGATGTTGCGGCCGCCGATGGCGCTGCCGACAATCCCCTGCACGTTCTCGATATTCAGGCCGTAACGCGCCGCCGCCGCGCGATCGATATCGATATCGATATAGCGCCCGCCCGTCAGCCTCTCGGCAAGCGCCGAGGTGACGCCCGGTACGTTCTTGGCGACGGCCTCCAGCTTTTGCGCGGTGGCATCTATCGACGCCAGGTCGCTGCCCGACACCTTGATGCCGATCGGGCTCTTGATACCGGTCGACAGCATTTCGATGCGGTTGCGGATCGGCGGGATCCAGAAATTGGTGATGCCGGGCACCTGTACCGCGGCATCGAGCGCCTCGATCAGCTTGTCCGGCGTCATTCCATCCCGCCACTCATCGCGCGGTTTGAACTGGATCGTGGTTTCGAACATTGTGAGCGGCGCCGGATCGGTCGCGGTGTCGGCGCGCCCCGCCTTGCCGAACACGGTCTTGACCTCCGGCACCGTCTTGATCAGCCGGTTGGTCTGCTGCAGCAGCTCGGACGCCTTGGCCGGGGACAGACCCGGCAAAGTGTTGGGCATGTAGAGCAAATCGCCCTCGTCCATCTGCGGCATGAACTCGCCGCCGAGCTGACTGATCGGCCAGATGCTTGTGGCAAACACCAGCGCGGCGATCACCAGCACATGTTTGGGCCGCTCCAGCGTCCAGTCGAGCGCGGGCCGATAGATGCGCGTCAGGAAGCGGTTGACCGGATTGGCTTCCTCGGACGGGATCTTGCCGCGGATGAAATAGCCCATCAGGATCGGGATCAGCGTGACCGAGAGGATTGCCGCGCCGGCCATGGCATAGGTTTTGGTAAAGGCCAGCGGGGCGAACAGCTTGCCCTCCTGTCCCTCCAATGTGAAGATAGGGATGAACGAAAAGGTGATGATCAGCAGGCTCAGGAACAGCGCCGGGCCCACTTCCACCGACGAGTTCACGATCAGTTGCCAATGCTCGGCGCGGGGAATTTTCTCCCCCTCGTGGCGCTCATGCCATCGCTCGATATGCTTGTGCGCGTTTTCGATCATCACCACGGCTGCATCGACCATCGCACCGATGGCTATGGCGATACCGCCCAGCGACATGATATTGGCGTTGATCCCCTGAAACCGCATCACGAGAAACGCGAACAGGATGCCGAGCGGCAAGGTGAGCACCGCCACCATCGCCGAGCGCACGTGCCACAGAAACAGCGCGCAGACGACCGCCACGACAATGAATTCCTCGATCAGCTTTTCGGTGAGATTGTCGACTGCGCCGTCGATCAGCGCGGAACGGTCGTACACGGTCACCACCTCCACGCCGGGGGGCAGGCTTTCCTTCAGGCTGGCGATCCGGGCCTTGACCGCGGTGATCGTATCGCGCGCATTTTCTCCCGAGCGCAGGATCACCACGCCGCCCGCAACCTCGCCCTCGCCGTTGAGTTCGGCGATGCCGCGGCGGATTTCGGGGCCCAGCTGAATACGCGCAATGTCGCCCAGCAGCACCGGCACGCCGCCCGCAGCAGTACGCAGCGGAATGGCGCGAAAATCGGACAGATTCTCAAGATAGCCGCCCGCACGCACCACATATTCGCGCTCGCCCAGCTCGACAATGGAACCGCCAACCTCCTGATTGGCCTTTTGAATGGCGGCGATCGCGGTTGCCTGGTCGATGCCCAGCGACACCATCCGATCGGGATCGAGCACCACCTGATACTGCTTCACCATGCCGCCGATCGACGCGACTTCGGAGACGCCGGGCACGGTCTGCAGCTCGTAACGCAGGAACCAGTCCTGGATGCTGCGCAGATCCGACAGATCATGCTGCCCCGTGCGATCGACCAGCGCATATTCGTAAATCCAGCCGACCCCGGTCGCGTCGGGGCCAAGCTGCGGCGTTACGCCTTCGGGCAGGTCTCCCTGCACCTGGCTGAGATATTCCAGCACGCGCGATCTTGCCCAGTAAAGATCGGTCCCATCCTCGAACAGAATGTAGACATAGCTGTCGCCGTTGAACGAATAACCGCGGACGGCGCGTGCGCCGGGCACCGAAAGCATGGTGGTGGTGAGCGGATAGGTGACCTGATTTTCGACAATCTGCGGCGCCTGTCCCGGATAGGGCGTGCGAATGATGACCTGCACGTCCGACAGATCGGGCAGCGCATCGACTGGCGTGCTGCGCACCGCCCAGATCCCGGCGGCAAGCAGCACCGCCATGAGCAGCAGCACCAGCATGCGGCCGCGAACGCTGGCACGAATGATTTTCTCGATCATCGGGCCGGCTCTGCGCGCGCATCGCCTTGCGGCATGGCCATGCCCCCCATCGAGCCGCCGCCGGTTTTGGCACGGCCAGCATTGTCAGGGCCAGACTTGCCAGTACCAGTTTTGCTTTTGTCCATCGGCGTCCCGGCTGGCGCGATCGGGCGAACCTGAATGCCGCTCAGGCTGGCCTCGGAATCAACCAGGAACTGGCCCGAGACGATGACCTTTTCGCCCTCGGACAGGCCTGCCAGTATCTCGGTCTGCCCGCCAGACTCGCGGCCGATGCGGACCTCGGCCGGGCGGTATCTACCCCTGCCGGTCGCCAGCATGACCAGCGTGCGCTCGCCGGTATCGATCACCGCCTCGCTAGGAACCAGCAGACCGTCCTGGCGGCTTTGGCCGAGCGAGACGGTGGCGAACATGCCAGGGCGCAAGCGGCCGGCGCGATTGGGAAGCTCGATCAGCGCGGTCAGCGTGCGGCTTTCGGCCTGGGCTGCGGGCAAGATCGAGATCACGCGGCCCAGGAATTGCTCGCCGGGAAACGCGGTCAGTGCGGCTGTAGCGATTTGTCCCGGCCGCACGTCTCCCGCGCGCGTTTCGGGCACGGCGCCGTAGAGCCAGACGGTGCCGAGCCCGTTGACCTGTGCCAGCGACTGGCCAGCCGAAACGGTCATGCCGGGCCGCACGCTGAGGCTGTCGATCGCGCCGCCAACCGGTGTGCGTGCGGTATAGACGCCGTTGGGACGTCCGGTCCGCTCAACTTCGCGGATCAGCGCCTCAGGCATGCCCAGCAGCCGCAACCGCGCGCGGGCGGCGGCGGCGAATTCGGCGTTGCCGGTGCGGCGCAGCGCTATGAACTCGGCCTGCGCGCCGCCCCAGTCGGTGACCAATATGTCGGCAAACGGCGCGTTGCGGGCGACGACATCGCCGGGTGCGCGGCTGTAGGTGCGTTCGACGAAGCCCGGCGCGCGCGCCTGAACGATGGCGATATCGCGCTGATTATATTCGATCGTACCGGTAATGGTGAGGTCGGATTTTAGCGTTCCAAACCTCGCCACCGCGCTGCGGATACCCAGATTTTGCGCGATCGATGGATCGATGCTCACGCCCGCCGCGCCGCCGCCATCGCCGTCCGCATATTTGGGGATGAGCTGCATGTCCATGAACGGCGATTTGCCCGGCTTTTCGAACTTCTGCTGCGGAAACATCGGGTCGTAATAATAGAGAACCTGCCGGGCATCTGTCGCTGCACCGCTCTCGACATCGCTCGAACGCACGCCGGGTATGAGAAAATAGCCGATAACCCCGCCGATCAGCAGGATCACCACCAGGGCAATCGCCAGGGCACGCTTTTTGGCGGTCAGTTCAAGCTTGGAATCGATGTTCACTGGACGTCTCCGTCAAAAGTATTTTGGCCGTCAAAAGTATTTTGGCCGTCAAAAGTATATTGACCGTCATAAGTATATTGAATGCGGATGGCGGTTCGGACCATGGCCTGCTGGCGTTCGACCAGATCGACCTGCGCCTCTGCCGCCGCGACCGTCGCATTGAGCGCGGTGCCAAGGTCGACCCGCCCGGCCGCGTAGCTCACTCGTTCCAGATCGGCCTGCGTTATGGAAAGCGGCACGAGCGTCTCTCGCGCGCGTTCGTAATTTTCGCGGTACATGCGATAGCTGGCCACATCGGACGACAGCGCGGCGCGCAGCTTGCGCTCGGTATCCTGACGCTCCAGCCGCGCGGCATGGGCCTCCAGTATCCGCGCGTCGATGATCGGGTCCTGCCGGTTCTTGGTGAAGAAGGGCAGATCGACGGTGACGCCGATCGAGACATAGTCGCCATATTCGGGGCGGCGGCGCGTGAATGCCGCGTTCACGCTGAAATCCGGGCGTTTGTTGGCGCGGGCGATGTCGATCCCGGTTTCCGCCGCGATGATTTGGGCCTGTTCCAGGCTCAACGCTGGCAGCTGCGCGATCCCTGCTTCCAGGGCGCCGATATCCAGCGCTGGCGCCGGCGGAGCGCCCTGCGCTTCCGGATCGACCGCGCCCGTCCATCTTGTGAGAGAGGCGGCCGCCTGTGTCCGTTCTGCGACCCGTACCGCGCGCCGATCGGCGAGACGCGCCTTGAGCAGTTGCGGCTCGAACGCCTGCGCGGGCCGCGCGGCGCCGGATTGCAGCCGGGCACGCGCCGTCGCCGCCAGCTCGTCCAGACGGGCCAGCAGCAGCGACAGGATTTTGACGCGCTGATCGGCAAAATAGAGGTCGGTCCAGGCCAGGGCAGCGGCCAGCCGGACATCCTGTCGCTCGAGCTGCTCGCGCGCTTGTGCCACGCCAATCTGGGCATTCGCCCTGGCCGCACGCGCGCTCCGCTTCGCGCCATTGGGAATGTCCTGACTGATCCCGATCTGGGTGCGCGGAAAGCCATCGCGGCCGGGTCGCAGCGAAGGTTCATAGGGTCCGCCCACCCGGGTATCGAAACGGCTCACGCTCAGCTTCGGGTCGGGAAGCTGGTCGGCAGCCACCGAAGACCGCTGCGCAGCGCTCACTTCCAGCGCGCGCGCTTCTATCGTCGGCGCGCCGGTTTCGGCCCGCGCGACGGCCTGGCTGAACGTCAGCGGCTCGGCATGAGCCGCAGGCGCCAGCGCGGATGCGATGGCGATAAGGGGCAACGCCTGGCGCACGCCCATCGTAATGGATGTCATGGGATCCGACTCTCGACTGTAAACGCAAATGGACCGCGCGCGGTCCGGCATCAGCAAAGGTCAGATAATGGGGGGTCTTATTTCCGGAAACGGAGGCACGCCCACGGGCGCCTGAACTACGGCACCGAAATAGGACGCCATCTCACGCGGTAACAATTTGGCGGCCGGTTGCGCGCTCGGCAGCGCCATGGCAGCGCAGCCGGCCATGGCCATGGCAAGACATTCCGGCAAGCCGCAATTGCCTTTGCCCTCATCCGCTTCCGGCCGCTGGTCTGCCGTCATCGCGGTGCAATCGGCCGGACCGGCCATCATTGCCTGCGCAGCAGCCCCATCAGGCAAGACCACAGCTTGCGCCAACAGGCCAAATAGCGCCAGCGAAAGGAGCAGCAGCGATCGAAATGAGAATGTCACAGGCTCCAGATCGCCGATCTGGTGCGCAGCGTCAAGGTCGGCTGCATCGCTGCGCGCCTCATGGCTACGTGCGCAAGATGTGCGCGCTGCGGTCATGCGAATGACGAGGGGA
This sequence comes from Sphingomonadales bacterium, assembly GCA_038234155.1. Taxonomy (GTDB): domain Bacteria; phylum Pseudomonadota; class Alphaproteobacteria; order Sphingomonadales; family Sphingomonadaceae; genus Novosphingopyxis. The sequence goes on from JBBSUT010000021.1 coordinate 16,710, forward strand.
GACCAACACTATCGCGAACGGGCGGCCCATGGCTCCCTGAGACGCCCGCATATCGGCCGTATTACAGACCGATATCAGATAGTATAGGGGGCTATGCCAAGTGCCACAGGATGGCCCGCCGTTCAGCTTCGACACGGGCAAGCTGGGCGATCTGGCCGGCTTTGCGTCCGCCCTGGTGCTGGCGATCTTTCCGATCGGCATCGCGGGCCAATCGGTGTCACGCCTGTTCGATCCGATCTCTGTGGCGTTCGGCGAGGCGGCGAACATGAGCACGGACACCGCACCTGCCCGCGCCGCGGATCATTGTCCTGCGGTTACGCGCCATAGCGTGTCGGATCCGTCGTCGGCGATGAGGAGCGCGCCCGCAGCATCGAAAGCCAGGCCGACGGGGCGCCCGCGCGCCTTGCCGTCCTTGCCGATGAAGCCGTTGACCACGGTGATGGCTTTTCCGCTGGGTCGGCCGTTGGCAAACGGCACGAAGACAACGCGGTAGCCGTTCAGCTGCCCGCGGTTCCAGCTGCCATGCTCACCGATAAACGCGCCGCCGCGATACTGCGCGCCGAGCGCGCCGGCGGTGTCGAAGGCAAGGCCAAGCGGCGCGACGTGGCTGCTGAGCGCGTAATCTGGCGCAATCGCTTTGGCCACGAGATCGGGGCGCTGATATTGGGGCGGAACGCGCGGATCGATATGGGCCCCGTAATAGCTGTACGGCCAGCCGTAAAAAGCGCCGTCCTTGACCGAGGTGAGGTAGTCGGGGACAAGATTGGGGCCGATCTCATCGCGTTCGTTGATCACCGCCCACAAAGTGTTGCTGCCGGGGTAAAAGGTCAGGCCGTTGGGGTTGCGCAAGCCGCCGGCGAAGACGCGGTAGGCGCCGGTCGCGCGATCAACCTCCAGAATCGCCGCGCGCTCACGTTCGGTCGAGCCCGCGCCGTTTTCGAGAATATTGCTGTTTGAGCCCACGCCGACGTAGAGTTTGCTGCCATCGGGGCTCGCGACCATGTCCTTGGTCCAGTGGTGGTTGATCCCGGCGGGCAGGTCGGTCAGCTTGACGCCCGGTGCGGTGATTTTCGCTTGGCCGGCCGTGTAGGGATAGCGCATCACCGCATCGGTATTGGCAACGTAAAGATCGCCGCCAACCAGCGCGACGCCGAAGGGCGAGTTGAGATTGTCAAGAAGAACGCCGCGCGCATCGGGGCTGCCGTCACCGTCGGTATCGCGCAGGATCGTGATGCGGTTGCCCGGCTTGTTGCCCGATTTGACGTATTTGAATGCCAGCCCCATGGCGAAATCTTTCGGCCGCAGCGGCGGCTCGGTGCCGGGGCTGCCCGATTCAACGACAAGGATATCGCCATTGGGCAACACATAGGGGCGCCGCGGATGCGCCAGATCCGACGCGATCGCCTCGATCTTCAGCCCCGCTGCAACGCTTGGCGTTTCGCCTTTGGCGAAGGGCGCTGGCTTGGCCAGATTGATCGGTGTGACGAGATAAGCCGCAGGCTTGGGCAGCACCGGGTTCGCGCCAATCTGGCTCTCACGGTCAAAGCCGCTGCCGTTGTCCGAACAGGAGGTGAGCGTCATGGCGAGCGCGGCAAGCGCGGCGGCGGCAAGCCTGCGCGCGGCGAGAGGACGGAACGGACGGGTCATGCGGCGTCTTCCCGAATGGTGGTTTGCTGGACGGGTTTTTCTGCAACGGGGGCTCGCGCGCCAACAAGATAGAGAATGACCGCGATGCCCATCGCGATGACGGTGAGCAGCGAAAGCGTCAGGCCGGTGGGCACGACCGACTGCCAGGTGTCGCGCGTGTGGACGAGATTGTTGATTAGCGCGAGGACGAGCACCGCAACCACGATCACCGCCAACAGCGTATCGGCGAGCGTGCGGCGCATCGCGCGGGTGCGAAAACGCGCGATTGCCCCGAATATGGCAGCGATGACGGCAAAAGCCATGCCGAAGGCGAGCAGCCAGGCGGAGAAATTGCTCCACTGCATGACGGGGCTGGCCTTGTAGGCCAGGTCGGTCAACAAGGCACCAGCAAAACAGACGACGGGGAATGTCGCGAGCATGATGAACAATACCGACCTGGCGGGGATGCGGGCGGCGGGCACGGTAGCGTTCATGGGCACCTCGGCTTGAGGGAAAACAGACCTTGGGCTAAGGGCCAGCGAGCAACTGGTCAAGGGCGGCGCCCGATTTGACCGGGCGACCTGGCCAGGCATAGCGATTGCGCCAGTTGCTGCGCCGCCCCTCGCGTCATCCTTCGCAGCAAGCTTGGCGCACTTCCCCGAGATATCCGCCGCATCGCCTACTGGGCAGGCTGCCGGCCATGGCGCCGAGCAAGGCCATCGCCAACCGGCCGGATCATGCGTGATGCCGGTGTAGGGCGCAGGGGCATCTTGCGAAAGTCATGCTGTTAGCGCTATCAATACGCTACAACCATGGACAGGGAGTAAATGCGCATGCAGCGTCTGGCTATCTTTTCGGCGGCATTGTTGGCGGCGACACCGGTACCGCTGGCGGCCCAGGGTTTGCCGGTGGGTGCTTGTATCAACACCGGCAATCATCTGGAATCTCCCAAGGAAAATGGCTGGGGCGGCAAGCGACTCGATCCTGCCGATTTCCGCAACATCGCCGATGCCGGGTTCCAGACCGTGCGCATCCCTGTGCGCTGGGACAGCCACGCCGGCAGCGCACCCGACCATGCCATCGATCCCGCCTGGATCGACCGGGTCGCCCTGCTGGTCGACAGCGCGCTCGATTCCGGCCTCAACGTCATCCTGGACAGCCATAATTTCGAGGGACTGCATGCCGATCCCGCAGCGCACCGGGACGAGCTTGCCGCGCTTTGGACCCAGATCGGCGCGCGCTTCGCCGACCGGCCCACCGCGCGGCTGTGGTTCGAGATCGAGAACGAGCCGCATGACCAGCTGAACAACCTGAACCTGCCGCAGATCTACGCCCCCGCGCTGGCCGCCATCCGTGCGTCCAATCCGGACCGTCCGGTAATTGTGGGCGGCGAATTCTGGAGCGGCGTCAACTCGCTGGCCACGCTCAACCTGCCGGACGATCCGCACATCTATCCCACGTTCCATTATTACGATCCGTTCGCCTTCACCCATCAGGGCGCCCAATGGCCGGAGGACAAGCAACCGATGGGCCGCGTCTACGGCGGCGCGGCCGATGCGCAGCAGCTTGCGGGCGATGTCGCAAAGGTGCGCGCCTATATCGCGCGCACCGGCAAGACGCCGTTCATCGGGGAAAGCGGGGCTTATGAGGTGATCCCGCTCAATCAGCGCGTGGCCTATACCGCTGCGGTGCACGATGCGTTTGCGCCGCTGGGCATTGGCCTGTGCACCTGGGCCTATACCAACACCTTCCCCTTCTACGACCACGACAAGAAGCGCTGGCTGCCGGGCATGTTGGCCGCGATGGGCCTGCCGGAAAAAGGAGAGTAACAGTCATGCGTACCCGATCCATCCTGCTGGCCGCCCTGCTGTCCGGCATGGCGATACCGCTTCCCATATCGGCGCAGGTAACCGATCCCGAACTGGCCGCATTGCAGGCGCAGTTGCCGGGAACACTGATCAACGATCCCACCAGCATTGACTGGATGGTGACCGGTGAGGGGAAGACCAAGGTGCTGCGCGGGGCCGATATCCCCGGCGGCGGGGCCGCGTTGCAAGTCACGGTGGGCCGCGCGGCGGCAAAACCGTGGGATGTACAACTGTCGATCCCGCTCACCGCCGCCCTGGCACCGGGCGACGACACGGTGGTGGCGTTCTACGCGCGCAGCATGACCGGCAATCCGGCGCGGATTACCGTACGCTTTCAGCAAAATAGCGGCGCCTATGACGGGTTCGCCGATACCCCGCTGGCAATCGGCGGCGATTGGAAGCTGTACGAAGTAACCGGCAAGGCGGCCCGGGCGATTCCCGCGGGCGACGGCATCGTCAGCCTGCAGCTCGGCGCGCAGAAGCAGACCGTGGCGATTGGCCAGGCGATTGTGGTGAAGGATGCCAGTTCGCTTCTCGGCAAGCCCGCCGCCGCCAAACCGGCTGCGCCCACCGGCGTCGTATCCCCGCCGCCGGCGCTCGCCGCAGCGGGCCCCGTCATCAACGACGCGGCGGCCCGCGACTGGGTGATTTATGGCGATGCCATGATTTCCCAGCCTCTCGATGTCGATCTGCCGGGCGGCAAGGCCACGCGCTTCATCGTGTCCGCCAAGCAAGCGAATCCCTGGGATACCGGCGTATCGATTCCCATCGGCCAGGCCATCCGCAAGGGGCAGGCGCTGCGCATAGCGGTTGCCGCACGGCAGGCGGATCCGATCACCGGCGACTCGGCCCTCGGCATCCGCGTGCAGCACAATGCGCCGCCCTATGAAGGATTTGGCGACAACAGCGTAAAGGTGGGCGCGGAATGGCAGCTGATCCAACTCAAGACCGTGGCGGACCGCGACATCCCCGCAGGTGAGGCGGTGGTATCTCTACAGCTCGGCGGAGCGGCGCAGACGCTCGATATCGGCCCGGTCTGGGTAATCGACGCAAGCGGCGGCAATTGATCGTTCACGGCTGGCAAATGGAGCACGCGCTTGCCATTCTGGCCAGCCATCGATCCGCCGGAGCCCGCTCATGACCGAACGTCACCCAATCCGATCGCTCGTCATCGTCGGCGGCGGCACGGCCGGCTGGTGGGCCGCCGCCGCCGCCGCGCGCTTCCTAACCGACGGGCAGCGCCGCATCACCTTGATCGAGTCCGAAGCCATCGGCACCGTGGGCGTGGGCGAGGCGACGATCCCGCCCCTGCGCGATTTCAATCGCCTGCTGGGCATCGACGAGGCCGAGTTCCTGCGCGAGACCGGTGCCACGATGAAGCTGGGCATCGAGTTTGTGAACTGGGGCCGCCTGGGCGACCGCTACTTCCACAGCTTTGGCAAGCCCGGCGCCGATTTCGAGGGCGTGGCCTTCCATCAATTCTACGGCAAATATGCCGCGCGCGGGGACATCGGCGCGATCACCGATTATTGCCTGGGGTCGCAAGCGGCGCAGCGCGGACGGTTCGCGGCACCGTCCGGCGATCCGCGCACGCCGATTGGCAGTTTGTCCTACGCCTATCATTTCGATGCTGGCCGCTACGCCGCGTTCCTGCGCCGCCGGGCCGAGGCGGGGGGCGTGACGCGGATCGAGGGGCGCATAGCCGATGTCGGCAAGGACGAGAGCGGCGACATCCGCACGCTGACGCTGGAGGACGGCCGCAGCGTTGAGGGTGAGTTCTTCATCGATTGCTCGGGCTTTCGCAGCCTTCTGCTGGGCCAAGCGATGGACGTGCCCTATCAGGACTGGTCTGAGTGGCTGCCGTGCGACCGAGCGATGGCGGTGCCCAGCCGCCGGGCCGATCCGCTACCCTCCATGACGCGGGCCACCGCGCTGGACGCGGGCTGGCAATGGCGTATTCCGCTGCAGCACCGCACCGGCAATGGCCTGGTGTATTGCAGTGAACACTTGTCTGACGATGCGGCGCGGGCGGCGCTGCTGGCCGCACTGGAGGAACCGGCCGAAGGCGATCCGCGCACCATCCGCTTCACTGCCGGCATGCGCACGCGCCAGTGGGAGGGCAATGTGGTGGCGCTGGGGCTGGCGGCGGGATTCGTCGAACCGTTGGAATCCACCTCGATTCACCTGATCCAAACGGCGATATCGAAACTGTTCTGGCTTTTTCCGGATCGCGACATCGCCGAGATCGAGCGGATCGAATTCAACCGGCTGATGGCCGAGGCCTATGAATATGTCCGCGACTTCATCATCCTGCACTACAAAGCCACGGAGCGCGGCGACGCCCCCTTCTGGCGGCAGATGCGCGACATGGACGTGCCGGACAGCCTGAAGCACAAGATCGCGCTATTCCGGGAAAAAGGCCGGGTGAAGCGGTACGATCACGACCTGTTCGCGCTGCCCAGTTGGGTGATGGTGATGCTGGGCCAGCATATCGTGCCGCAAGGCTATGACGCGCTGGTGGATGCGATGGACGAAGGGCGCGTCGAGGCCGCGATGCAGCAGATGCGCGCCGGTGTGGCGCAGGCGGCAGAACGGCTGCCGTCCCATGCCGATTACTTGGTCCATGCGATGGCTCAGCGCGCACCGAACGCCCGGGCAAGATAGCCGCGGATCATCTCGATCCGGCCCGGCGCAGGCGGGCCCTGCACGCCGCGGAAATGGCCCGGTAGATGCGCGGTCGTTGCCGCGGCATCGTCGGTGAAGACGAAATGATCGAACCAGTGCCGCCACGCGGCTCGCTGCGGCGCGGGCAGATCGCGGATTTCCGCCAACGCGCTCAGGAACGCGATGAAGGGCCGCTTGTCCTCGTTCGCATCAAACCAGTAATTCACCAGGACGTTGACCTCGTCCAGCGCGGCCACCTGATGCCACCAGAAGGTGGGGATGTAGATCGCGTCTCCCGGTGCCAGCTCGGCCGTCTGCGCCATTGCCGCCGCCTTGGGAAACGCCGGATAAAGCGCTAGATCGGGATCGTCGATATCGACCATACTGACCGGCTGGCCCGCGGGAGTATTCTCCAGCGGCCCCACATAGAGATTCGGCGTCGCCTCGGGCGGGAAGAGCGTGAAGCGGCGGCGGCCGAGCGCGACGACCGCGATATTGTCCGACATATCGTAATGCGGCGCGATGGTCGCCCGGCCGCCCAACCACAGACGCGACGCCGCGCCTGGACGCTCCATCGCCAGCGGCAGCGGATTGGCGGCATCGAAGCCCGGCAGATGCCTGGCCGTCTCGGTCGCCCCGGCATAGATACCCGGCGGATCGGCGCTGCCGCGCAGGTCCAGCAATTGCCGCCCGACCTGCGTAATCGTGCCTGCCTGCCGCGCGAAATTGAACCCGCGACGATCCGCGCGATAGAAAAAGCGTCCCCGTTCCGACGGCGGGGCGATCATCACCTCCGCAGGTTGCCCGCCATCGAAGCGGGCAACATGCGCGATGGCTTCCTCCACGCCGACGCGCGCGGCGGCGACCAGTGGCCAATCCGCCGCGAGCCCGCGCAGGACGACGGGGCGGTACGCGGGCACGATCTCACCGGCGAACCGCGCCGCATCGACGCCTTCTAATTCATCAACCGCTCTCATAGCCGCCGATCATGCCGGGCAGGACAGCACCTTGTCCACAACGGTGTCGAGCGCCACGCGCGACAGGTTGACCGTGGCAGGCCCGGTCATGCGCAGTGCGAACGGAGTCGAAATCCTCTGCATCGCTGTGCCCTTGGCAGCGAAGCATTTCAAGGGGACGCCGTAACGCGTCCACTCGGCGCCCGCGATCAGTCCGCTGAGCGGCACCGATGCGCCGCAATTGGCCCCCACGCACAGCATCGACAAGGTAAAGGGCGTACGCGGTGCGCGGTCCACCTTCATGTCGAAGGTCAGCATCAGATCGGCATTGTTCTCCCGCTCGATATCGATCGG
>JBBSUT010000022.1:0-23126 GCA_038234155.1 Sphingomonadales bacterium
CGTGATAGGGCACGCCCAGCGTTTTGCCGATCACGAGCCCGCCAAAGCCCGAGCAATCGATGAACAACTCGCCCGCGATCCGTTCGCCGTTTTCCATGACGAGGTGCGCAATGTTACCGCTCTCGCCATCGCGTTCGACGATGGCAATCTTGCCCTCGGTGCGCCGCACGCCTCTGGCCTCGGCATATTCACGCAAATAGGCGGCATAGAGCCCGGCATCGAAGTGAAAGGCATAGGCAATGCTCGATAGCGGCGAATTGCCGGCGTCGATGGGGCGCATGAACTTGCCGCCCTTGGCCGCGCGCGCCATCAGCGAGAAATCCTCGACATTGGTGAACCGGCCCGCTTTGGCCATGCGCATCCAGAAACTGTGGAAGGACACGCCTTCCATATCGATGCCGAAATGGCCAAAGGGGTGGAAATAGCGTTCCCCCAGCGCGCCCCAGTCGACGAATTCGATGCCCAGCTTGAAGCTGCCCTTGGTACGCCGGACGAACTCGTCTTCCGATATGCCCAGCATCCGGTTGAAAATATTGATCTGCGGTATTGTTGCCTCGCCAACGCCTACGGTGCCGATGGCGTCCGATTCGACCAGATGGATATCGGCATAGTCGGGGCCGAGCACCCGGCCCAACGCGGCGGCTGTCATCCAGCCGGCGGTTCCCCCGCCCACGATGACGATGGATCTGATCCGATCGCTGGACCCACCGCGCGTCCGGTCGGCGTTTAAATCGTTGGCGGGATCGATCATGGCGGGGGTTTCCAGCATATCGTGGCTAATTGGCATCATGTGCCTGCCTAACGTGCAATCAGGGTTGCGCAAGGCGAAGATTTGCCATAACGCCCACAAATGTTAGCGCTATCTTTTGATGCGGCGCAGCATGAGTGACCTCGAATATGGGGTGCTTCCAGGAGGGGAATTCAGGTGTTCGACGCCACTATCAATCACAATGTTCGCAGTCCCGCGCATCACGTGGTGCGCCGCGCCATCGGCCTTCCGCTGAAGAGCGGCGTTTCGATCCTTGCGCTCGGCATCGCCGGCCTTGCCGCCGCCCCGGCCCTGGCCCAGGCTCCCGCTGCGCCAATGCTCATCATCACGCAGGCCACGACCGCGCAGAGCGATCAGCTGCAGACGCCGCCCGAACAGGCCGCCGACGATCAGGCCGATTCTGGCGAAGACAATGTCATCGTGGTCACGGGCTTCCGCGAATCGTTGCAGGGCGCGCAGGCGATCAAGAAAAACAGCGACGTCGTGGTCGACTCGATTACGGCCGAGGATATCGGCGCGTTGCCGGATCGGTCTGTTACCGAGGCGCTGCAGCGCATCCCGGGCGTGACCATCAACCATTTCGCCGCCGGTGTGGATCCCGATCACTTCGCGACCGAAGGCTCGGGCGTCGTGGTCCGCGGCCTCAGCTATGTCGGATCGCGCTTCAACGGGCGTGAGGCGTTCAGCGCGGGCAATGGCGCAGGCCTGAACTTCGCCGACGTGCCGTCCGAACTGCTGGGCGGCGTGGACGTGTTCAAGACCCCTTCGGCTGACATGATCGAGGGCGGCATCGGCGGCATCGTCAATCTGCGGACGCGCCTGCCACTGGATGAAAAGGATATGGTGATCGCCGGTTCGCTGGAGATCAACTATGGCGATTTCGTCGACAAGAGCTCGCCGACGGTTTCCGTGCTGGCAAGCAAAAAGTGGGACACCGGCATCGGCGAATTCGGCCTGCTCGGCAGCTTCTCCTATTCGCAGCTCTTCTCGCGCGCCGATCGTATCGCGGTGTCCAGCTTCCGTCCGCGTACGCTCTATTCGGATGGTACGCGCAACGACGTTATTCCGTTCACCGGTGCCACGGCGCAGGGCTCCGTCCTGTTTCCGCGCGGCGCCGTGCTCGGCACGCAGGAATTCAACCGCGAGCGCTATGGTTATTCGGCCGCCGCGCAGTGGCGCAGTACCGACGGCACGCTGGAGGCGACGGCGCAGTTCATCCGCTCCGACGCGCGCCAGACCTGGGGCGAGCGGGTGATCGAAATCACGACCGACAATGTGGCGTCGAACGGCGATTCGCGCGCAGTGGCGGGCACTTCGCTGAATTTCGACGACAGCGGCCTGTTCGAAAGCGGTTTCATCACCGGCCCGACCGGCTGGCGCGCCGACCAGACCACAAGCGATGTGCGCACGCCCGTGCTCGGTCTGCAGTCCAACAACATCGATCGCCATCGTTCGGACAAGGGCGTGACATCGGATTATTCCGCCCATATCCAGTGGACGCCGAGTGACCGTTTCGCGCTGAGCGCCGATTATCAACATGTCGATTCCTCAACGAAGGTGATCGACAACAGCTTCTACGCATCGACATATCAGGATGCGTTTCTCCAGTTGAACGGAAACGACCTACCAACCGTGCGTTTCCAGCCGCCGCAAAATTGCGTCGATCCGGCCTGCCCCGGTCCTGTTGGCTCAAATGGGGGGACCATCGGATTTAACGATGACGATCATCCCTCATATTATGGTCCTGGCCATATGAGTTACCTAGATCCCTACAACAGCTTTTCCCGCGCCGCGATGGATCACTTCGAGGATTCCAAGGGGAATCAGGACAGTTTCCGGATCGACGGCGAACTGTCCTTCCCGGAATCCGGGTTCCTCAAATCGATCAAGGGTGGCGCGCGCTATTCCGATACGCAGCAGACCGCGCGATTCTCGATTTACAACTGGGGCGTGCTGAGCGAGCAGTGGGGCAATGACGGCCCGGTGTGGCTGAGCGACAATGTCGACGGTATTCCGGGCGGCAATGGCGGTTCGCCAACCGGTGGGTTCGAGCCGTTCAACTTCCCCAACTTCTTTCGCGGTTCGGCGGGCGATCCGCTCCAGGGCCAGCCCCGACTCTTTTATGCTGGCGACAGCGTCAAGAATTACGACGAATATGTCGCCTTTGCCGGTCAGATTGCCCGCGAATGGCAGGGCACGTCTACCTGCGCTGACGGGCGCGTGGTCAACGCCGGCTGGAATGCGGTGGGCGACCGGTGCGGCAATCTGCCAGGTTCGATCTATCAGCCGGGCGAGGTCAATCCGCAGTCGACCAAAAACTATGCTGGCTATCTGCTAGGCCGGTTCGACACGGACTTTTCCAACGGCTGGAACCTCAGCGGCAATATCGGTGTGCGTTATACGCGGACAGAGCGAGAGTCGCTGGGCTTCCAGCAGTTCGCCAATAATGCCGGTTCGATCCCGAGTGAGGCCGATTGCGCCGCCGTGCAAGGTACGCCGGCCGGCTTCTGTACTTTCACCCCGGCGGTGCGCCAGAGCGCGCGCAACTTTCTGAGCAATGGTGGGCTGGTGCCCAACAACGCCAAGCTCAGTTACGACTATTGGTTGCCGAGCTTCAATGCGCGGTTGCAGGTGGGCGGCGGACTGCAATTCCGGGCGGGCTATTTCAAGGGCGTATTCGATCCGCAGTTCGGCTATACCCGCAACTATTTCAACGTGCAGGGCCTGGACGCCGCGCCCAATGTGGACCCTGCCACCGGCAACACCACCGGCACCTTCCGCGTCCAGTCCACGCTGACCGCTGGCAACCCCTATCTGGTGCCGACCGAAGCGGACAATTATGATCTGACGGCGGAATATTATTTCGGCAATGTCGGTCAGTTGACTGTTTCGGCCTTTTACAAGGTGCTGCGCAATGTCGTCACCAACGATACCCAGACGATCCAACTGATCAACAATGGCGAGACCTTCCCTGCGGTGGTTACTACACCGGTCAATTCCGATCAGGTGGGGAAGGTGAAGGGCTTCGAGGTCGCCTATCAGCAGACCTATGATTTCTTGCCGAGCTTCCTGTCCGGCTTGGGACTGCAGGCGACGTACACTTTTGTCGACTCGTCAGGCGTGCCGCAGACGACTTTGTCGGCCACCGATCCGGACGTGGCGGCGGGCCTGCAATCGGCGATCCCGGGCGAGAATTTCCCGCTGCAGGGCCTTTCCAGGCACACCGTCAACGTCACGCCATTCCTGGATATCGGGCCGCTCTCGCTGCGCGCATCCTACAACTGGCGCTCGCGCTATCTCGTCACGATCCGCGACGTCATCACGCCGTTCGATCCGATCTTCCAGCGCGCCTATGGGCAGCTCGATGCGTCGGTATCGGTAAACGTCGGCGATCACTTCAAGATCGGTGCGCAAGGCGTGAACCCGCTCAACTCGACGACCAAGACCGAGGCAGCGGTGCTCGATGGCAATGGCGACATCGCCTATGTGCCGCGCCAGTGGTACAGTGCCGATCGCCGGTTCACCATCTTCACGCGCCTGAGCTTCTAAAGCGCCGGATCAGCAACAGCAAAAGGCCGCCGGGCGGGTTGTCGGGCGGCCTTTTTCATGCCTGCCTTCAGGCCGGGCGGTAGCCGATGAAGATGTTGGCGGTCAGACGGCCGCGCGCGGGATCGGCGGATAGCGCGCCTGGATCGGGAATATGCCCGCTGTGCAGCATGTTGCTGCGGTAAAGCAGGAGCCGGTCGAACGCCGCATCGATCAGCGCGGTGCGCATGTAGGCCGCGTCCCCGCCGCCGATATAGCGCGCCGGCGCCGGGGTCTCGCTCAAGGCGGCGTCGCGCGCGTGCGCATAAGCCAGCTCGCGTTCGGGCGTGATGGATTCGAAGCCGGTGGCGTTCTGGCGGAAGAAGGCGGTGCCGCCGAACGGGGGGCCGCACAGGAAGTGCAGCGCGGCGAAGTGCAGCGGATTGGCAGCATCGATATGCGGGATGCGCTGGTACGGCTCCAACGTTTCCGGGCGCGTCGTGACCAGCGAATAGACGCAATCGGCTTTCACCAGTTTTACGGCGCCGAGCCGCCAGGTCTCCCGGATCAATGGATCGAGCCGCGCCACCAGGCCGCGGACATAATCGAGCGGCAGCGGCGCGCGCTGGCCGGGATAGAGCCCCGCCATGTCGGCACCGAAGCCGCCCTGTGCCACCGCGAAATCCACCAGCGGGCCCGCGTCCGTCATAACCCCGTCGATCGCGATCAGCGGCTGGCATTCGTTGCCGATGAGGTGCCGCGCAACGGACGGGGCAGGGGCAAAGGCGAAACTGGCGGACTCCATGGCGGCCACCCTTACCACAGCCCTGGCGCCGCCGCGCCGCTCAGATCGCGTCGGCCTGCTGCAGAAGATCGATCAGCGCGGCGCGCATCGGCAGCGGCCGGAAGTCGCCGTCATAGGGGCAGCAGCGCTGGGGAAGGCCGTCTGCGCGCGGATCAAAGCTTTGCAGCCAGCTATACCGGCTGGTCAGACCCCAGGCCAATATGTCGCGCAGTTGCGGAAAGGCCAGCATCGTCTCGAAATAGGCACGCGTATAGTCGGCCACGCCCCGATCGCGCCGCGCCAGGCTGCCCGGCTGGGCATTGTCGCGCACGTCGAACTCGGTGACGACCAGCCGGTATCCCATGCCCGTCACCCTTTGCAGGAAGCGCTGCCATTCCGTGCCCTGATACGGGCCAATACCGGTCACCGGGTTCAGCGTTTTCATCTCGATATGCGATTGCACACCCAGCGCATCGACCGGCACGCCGCGCGCAAGAAAACCCTCAAGCAGCCGCAGCACGCCAGCGCGGTGCTTTTCGTTGCCCGGCTCCCAGCTCATATAATCATTATAGACAAGCTCCGCGTCCGGCGCGGCGGCGCGGGCGGTACGAAAAGCCAGATCGAGCAGGGCCTCGGGCCCGCCCATCGCGCGCGACAGCACGGTGTCGACCAGCGCGCCGGTATCCGGATCGACGGCTTCGTTGACCACATCCCAGCTTTTGATCTGTGCGCCGTACCGGCCGATCATGGTGTCGATATGGGTGGTGAGAAGCCGGGCCGCCTCGGTGGCCGGACGGGCGCCGAAATCATGGGCGTTGAGCCACTCCGGAAACCATTTGGGCCGATGCCACAGCAGCGTGTGCCCGCGCATCGCGAAACCGCGGTGCGCGGCAAAGGCAATGATCGCATCGAACCGGTCGAACGCGAACGCTTCTGGTCCGGGCCGGATTGCCTGCCACTTCATTTCGTTTTCGCTTACCAGGATCGCCGCATCGCGCTCCAGCAGCGCGGCATAAGCGGGGTTGGCGAAGGAGCCGGTGTCGCTGCCCGCCGGTCCCCAGGCGACGGCTGAACCGAAGCGGCGACCGCGCGATGCGGCCGCGCTCTTTAGCGTCGGCAGGCCGGCCGGTGCCAACGCCATCGGCCCGGCGCATCCGGCCAGAGCGGCCGCGCCTATGCCCGCGCTTGCCGCGCCGATCAGCCCCCGCCGCGAAATCGGCATAGTCATTGGCTGATAGTGAGCGTAACGGTCTTGACGTTGGCCGAACTGGCGCCCGCCATGATCTCGAATGTGCCCGGTTCTATCACGCGCTTCATGTCGATGTTCCAGAAACGGAACGCTTCGGGTCCAAGCTGCAATGTGACGGTGCGCGCTTCGCCCGGCTTCAGCGTGACCCGCTGGAACGCCTTCAGCTCCTTGACCGGGCGGGTGACCGAGCTGACCATGTCGCGCACATAGACCTGCACCACCTCGTCGCCCGCGCGGTCACCGCTATTGGTGACGTCCACCGACACGGACACCGGATCGCCCGGCTTGATCGTATCGGCCGAAAGCTTGGGCGCTCCCATGGTAAAGGTGGTGTAGCTCAGGCCGTAGCCGAAGGGGTAGAGCGGCTGGGTGCTGCTGAACAGGTATCCGCGCCGCGCGGTGGGTTTGTAATTATAATAGATCGGCAGCTGGCCGCTGTCGCGCGCGACGGAGACCGGCAGCTTGCCGCCCGGATTGACCTTGCCGAACAGCGCATCGGCGATGGCATTGCCCTGCTGCTCGCCGCCATACCAGGTTTCCAAAACCGCATTGGCCTGTTCGGCAATCGGCACATAGCTCGGCGGACGGCCGTTGACGAGGACTGCGGCGATGGGCTTGCCGAGCGCTTTCAATGCATCGAACAGCTCCTGCTGCTGCCCGACGAGATCAAGCTGCGTACGGTCGCCCAGATGCGCCTCGGCCCAGCCTTCGCGGCTGGTCTGCTCGGTATCGCCGATGAACAGCAGGATCTGGTCGGCGCCGCGTGCGGTCTCTACAGCCTCTGCAATCATGCGGCGGTTCTGCGCCGGATCGGCCAGCTCCACTTCATCTTTCCACCAGTCATCATCGACGGTGATTTTCACACCTTCGGCATAGACGATGTTGGCGCTCTTTCCGACAAGATTGGTGATGCCCTCCAGCGGCGATACCGTCTTGGCCGGTTGGCCGTAATAGCCGCCCAGCCGCGCGACGGCGGCGTTAGGGCCGATCACCGCAATCGTCGGCTTCGTGCCGCCGGCTTTTGGCATGTCCAAGGGCAACATGCCGTCATTCTTCAGCAGGACGAGCGACTTTTCCGCCATCTTGCGGGCCAGCGCGATCGCTTCCGGATTGTTGGTGACGGCAATGGCGGCAGCGCGGGCATAGGGCTGGTCGAACAGACCGGCCTTGAACTTCATCGCCAGCATGCGGCGCACCGCCGTGTCGATTGCCGTCTCCTGCACGCTGCCATCGCGAACCGCAGCGGCCAGGGTGGAATAGGCCACGCCGTTGGGCAGATCGCTGTCCACGCCGGCGGCCAGCGCCAGCTTGGCCGCGCTGGCCGCGTCTTCGGCGATATGATGGCGGCTGGCCAACTCGTCGATCGCGTAATAATCGCTCACCACCGCGCCGCGATATCCCCATTCGCCGCGCAGCACGTCCTGCAGCAGCCATTTGCTGGCATGGCTCGGCACGCCGTCGATTTCGTTGTAGCTTGCCATCACGGCGTCGATGCCAGTGCGCGCCACCACCTGTTCGAACGGCGGAAAAAAGTCTTCGCGCAGCACCCGTTCGCTGATCTGCGCGGGACCGACATTGGTGCCGTTTTCGGGCTGGCCGTGGCCGGTCATATGCTTGAGCGTGGCCAACACCTTGCCGGGCGCCAGACGCGGGGTTACGGTGCCCACGCCCTGCAGGCCCTCAACGGCAGCGACGCCCAGTTCGCTGACGAGATAGGGGTCCTCGCCGAAGGTCTCCTCGATACGGCCCCAGCGCGGGTCGCGCGCCACGTCGACCACCGGGGAAAGCACCAGCGAAACACCGCGCGCCCGGATTTCGCGTGCGATCACGGCGTTGACCTGGCGCAGCAAATCGGGATCCCAGCTCGAAGCCATGGCGATCGACTGGGGGAAACTGGTGGCGCCCACGGCGGCATAGCCGTGCAGGCCTTCCTCATGGAAAATGATGGGGATGCCAAGGCGCGTGTCCTCCACTGCCCAGCGCTGCATGGCGTTCACCAGGCGCACCGTGGCGGCGGCGTCGCGGCCCTTTGTCTCGCGGGGGCTGCCTGGCCCGGTGGCGTCGGATGGCCGCGCGAACTGGCCGATACCATTGGGAAAACCCGCGCGCGCCCTGGCCACGTCAAATTCGTTGGCGGCGTCGAACACCTCTTTCTTGTTGTCCCACATGGTGATGATCTGGGCGATCTTTTCGTCCAGCGTCATGCGGCCGATGAGATCGGCGATGCGCGCCGCATCCGGCAAGGCGGCGTTTCGGTAGGGCGCGTCTGCGGGCGGCTTCTGGTCGGTGACGGCGGTGCTTTGCGCCATAGCGGGCGCGGCCCGGCCGATCGGCACCAGCAGGGCTGTCGACGTGGCCAATGCCACGGCCAGGCGAAACGATGTCATGATAATCCCTCTCCGCACCTGGCGATTGCGCCGCCGGGTTCATTATGATAGCGCTAACATGATGCAGCCTGCCGCTATTTGTCAATCCCGTTCGGCCAGCGCGCGCGCGTACCCGGCAGATCGTATCGCCAGCGAAGTCAAAAGTTCTGGCTTCGACTGGCTGCGCGAATTAGTCCAGCGGACGATGACCGACGCTTCGCACATTCCAACTACCCGCAGCACGCGGCGCCAGGGCAACGCCCCGACGATTGCCGATGTCGCCAGACTGGCCGATTGCTCGTCGATGACGGTGAGCCGGGTTGTGAACGGCGATCCCAATGTGCGCGAAAAGACCCGCGCCCGCGTGCGCGCGGCGATCGAGGAGTTGAACTACGCCCCCAACCGCGCGGCGCGCAGCCTGGCGGGCGGGGACCAGATCCGCATCGCTCTGCTGTTCGACAATCCGTCCGCCTCCTATCTCAGCGAACTGTTGATGGGCGCGCTGGAGGAGGCCAATCGCAGCGATATCCACTTGATGGTGCAAAGCTGCGAGATCGGCGTGGAAGTCAGTCAGCTGATCACCAATCTGGCGCGCGGCGGGATCAACGGTTTCATGCTGCCGCCGCCCTTGTGCGACGATCAGGCGGTGCTCGATCTGGTATCGAGCTTGGGCGCGCTGGCGTTCGCGGTAGGGCCGGGCCGCGCGGCGGGATCGCACGGATCGGTCATGATCGACGATTTCAAGGCGGCGTACGACATGACCAGCCACATCATCGCGCTGGGCCACCGCCGCATCGGTTTCATCATCGGCAAGCCCGAACAGATCGCCAGCGTGAACCGGCTGAAAGGTTATCGCGCGGCACTGGAAGATGCCGGTATCGCGGTGGTCGACGATCTGATCGCGCAGGGCAGCTTCACCTATCGCAGCGGCATGGCGGCGAGCGAGCGGCTGCTAGCCGTGGAGCCGCGGCCCACCGCAATCTTCGCGTCGAACGACGATATGGCCGCGGCGACGGTGGCCGTCGCGCATCGCCAGCATCTCGATGTGCCGAGCGACATCACCGTTTGCGGCTTCGACGATACCGAGATGGCCAGCACCATCTGGCCCGAGCTGACCACCATCCGCCAGCCGATCCGTGACATGTCTGCTTATGCGGTCAAGGCGATGGCGCAGGTGATCCGGGCCAAGCGCGCGGGCGACACAGTGTCGCCGGAAAATGCAATCCTGCCCTACACGCTGGTACGCCGCGATTCCGACGCCGCGCCCGCGCTCACGCTGCGCAGCGTGCAGCCCGCCAACACCGCCGGCGGCGCATGAGCGAAGCCCCCAAGCGCCTGCGGTCGCGCGACTGGTTTGCCAGTATCGACCGGCCAGATCAGACCGCGCTCTATCTGGAGCGCTTCATGAATTACGGCATCACCCCGGAAGAACTGCGGTCCGGTCGCCCGATCATCGGCATTGCCCAGTCGGGTAGCGACCTGTCCCCGTGCAATCGCATCCACATCGAACTGGCCAAACGCACGCGTGACGGTATTCGCGATGCGGGCGGCGTGCCGATCGAGTTTCCGGTGCATCCGATCTTCGAGAATTGCCGTCGGCCCACGGCGGCGCTGGACCGCAACCTGCTGTATCTCGGATTGGTCGAGCTGCTGTACGGCTACCCGATCGACGGGGTGGTGCTGACCACGGGGTGCGACAAGACCACGCCGTCGCAGATCATGGCCGCCTCCACCGTCGATATCCCTGCCATCGTGCTGAGCGGCGGGCCGATGCTTGACGGCTGGCACAATGGCGAGCTGGTGGGATCGGGTACGGTGATCTGGCGCAGCCGCCGGAAGCTGGCCGCGGGCGAGATTTCGCAGGAAGAATTCCTGGACCGCGCGACCGACAGCGCGCCGTCCGCCGGGCACTGCAATAGCATGGGCACGGCGTCGACTATGAACGCGGTGGCCGAGGCGCTGGGCCTGTCGCTCACCGGCTGCGCCGCGATCCCCGCGCCCTATCGCGAGCGGGGGCAAATGGCCTATCGTACGGGCCTGCGCATCGTGGAGATGGTACTCGAGGATCTGAAACCGTCCGATATCCTGACGCGCGAGGCATTTTTGAACGCCATCGCCACTGTCAGCGTGTGCGGCGGATCGTCCAACGCGCAGCCGCATATCGTGGCCATGGCGCGCCACGCGGGCGTGGAACTGGAACCCGAGGTTTGGATGGACCATGGCTACGACCTGCCGCTGCTGGTCAATATGCAGCCGGCCGGCGAGTTTCTCGGCGAGCGTTTCCACCGCGCGGGCGGCGTACCGGCCGCCATGTGGGAGCTGATGCAGGCCGGCGTACTGCACACCGATTGCGCCACGGTGACCGGCGCCAGCATCGGCGACAATCTGGCGGACCGCGAAAGCGGCGACCGCGCAATGATTCGCCCGTTCGCCGACCCTTTGCAGGAGCGGGCGGGCTTCCTGGTGCTGGGCGGAAACCTGTTCGATGTCGGCATTATGAAGACCTCCGTCATCTCGGACGAGTTTCGCCGGCGCTATCTGATGGAGCCCGGCCGCGAAGGGGTGTTCGAGGCGCGCGCGGTGATCTTCGATGGCGGCGGTGACTATCATCACCGGATCAACGATCCGGCGCTGGGGATCGATGAGACCAGCATGTTGGTGGTGCGTGGTTCGGGGGTGATCGGCTGGCCCGGATCGGCCGAGGTGGTGAACATGCAACCGCCGGACGCGATGATCCAGCGCGGCGTGGCCTGGCTGCCGACGTTAGGCGACGGGCGTCAATCCGGCACATCGGACAGCCCGTCGATCCTCAACGTCAGCCCGGAAAGCGCGGTCGGGGGCGGGCTGCATTGGCTGCGCGACGGCGACGTGATCCGCGTCGACTTGAACGAACGCAGCTGCGACGCGCTGGTGAAGCCCGAAGAGATCGCGCGGCGCATGGCGGAAACGCCGGTGGTACCGCCGCAAAGCAGCACGCCGTGGGAGGAGCTGTTCCGCGAGAAGACGGGACAGCTATCCGAAGGCGGGACGATGGACTTCGCGCTGAAATATCGCGGTATCGCCGCCAAGACGCCGCGCCATAACCATTAGCGCTGGCTGATCGGCAGCGCGAATCCCGGCACCGGCACCGCGCGCGCATCGTAGAGATTGACCACCGGACTGTCCGCCCAGGCATAGCGCACGCGCGTGGCGGGCTGGCCGTCGGTCGGGATCGCCAGCCTGTCCCCCGCGATAGTGGCGTCCACGAAACGACAGCTCGCCTGATCATCCGCGCACAGTTCGACGCCAAGCGGGTGCGTCCCGCTCCAGGCCGCCAGCGCCCCCGCGATCCCGTCGAACCGCACGGTTACTGTGACCCCGTCGTCCACCGCATCGATCGGCATCGGCATCGCCTGGCGCTGCGCCGCCATGGCCAGCCGCGCGCCGAGCAGGTTCTTGTTAGCCGGATGGATGTCTGTCGCTTCGCCGATATCGATGGCGGTCACCAGCGCGGCATTGTCGTCCGCCATAACGGCACGGCGCTGTTCGTCGCGCAATTGCGCCCATCCCGATGCGGTAGGCGCGGCGGCGGGCGCGCCGAAATTGGCGAGCTGCACCACCAGCATGCGCGTCGCTGCGCCGAATTGCGCGCGCCAACCTGCGAACAATAGGGCCAGTTTCGCGTCATAGGCGGGCTGGCCCACATCGGCCTCTCCCTGATACCAGGCCACGCCCGCCAGCGCGATTTCGCCGAGCGGCGCAATCATGCGGTTGTGCATCACGCCCAGTCCGGCATTGGCGTCCCAGGGGGCCCGCGGCGGGGTGCCCTGCACGTCGCTCAGCGCATAGCGCCAGCCGGTGCCGAGCGGGATCGGCGCGCCGCCTGTGGGCATGAAGAACAGCCGGTCCGGTCCGCCGTAGAAGCCGCCAGCGTCCCACATATTGTTCGCCGCGATCAGGACGCGATTGTCGCCGGCGTGCAACTGCGCGGCCGGCACGGCGTAATGCCGCTCCGCGCCCCAACCGAAGGTGTAGCCGACCGGCTGGCTGTTCACCCAAGTCATGTCGAGATCGTCGATGGCGCCGATGGACAATGTACCCCCGGCGCGCGCCTGCGCGGCGGTCAGGGTCAGCGTCTGCGTCAACCAGACATTGGCGACGGCGTTCTGGGCGAGCGGCGTGCCCTTCCAGTCGTTCCAGAAGGAGATCTTGGGCACAGGCTTCCAGTCCAGCGTATCCGGCTTTTCCCATGGCTTGCGTCCGCCGTCCTTGTCCTGCCACCAACGATACCATGTGGGCGCGAAAGCGAGGGCGGCTGCGCGGGGATCGCGGGCATAAAGCTGGAGCTGCGCCGCGGCGTCGGTGCCATAGCGCGCCTGCACCTGTTGCGGGGCGAGCCAGGCGCTGGCCGCCGATCCACCCCAGCTGGCATGGATGGCGCCGATCGGGATGCCCAGATCGCGGCGCAGCGCCTTGGCCATATAATAGCAGGCGGCCGAGAAGGGTTCGACGCTGGCCGCATCAGCCGCCATCCAGCGCACCGGGGCGCCGAAACTGGTCTGCGGCACGGCGGCCGTGTCCCTAGGAATCGTGAGCAGCCGCAAGCCCTCGTCCGGAGCCATGCGCAGCTGATTGTCCCGATCCAGCGCCCGCTCGACCGCCAGTTCCATGTTCGATTGGCCGGAGCAAAGATAGACATCGCCCACCAGCAGATCGCTGCGCCGGATCACGCCGCCTTCCGCGTCAGTGACGGTTAGCGACAGCGGCGCCATGCTCGCCTCGCGCGGGGCGAAGCGCAGCGCGAAACGGCCGTCCGGACCGGCGGCGGTGGCGGCGCTTTCGTTGCCGAGCTGGCCGATGACGCGCTCGCCCGGTGTTGCGGTGCCGGCGATGGCGATCGGTGCATTCTGCTGGATTACCGCATGGTCAGTCCAAACAGGCGCCAGTTGCGGCGCGGCGACGGCGGGCGCGGTCAGCGTGGCCAGCGCCAGTGCTATGAGCCGCCGCATCATGCGAGCGCCACCGGCGTCACCGCGCAGCCGGGCACGTCGACATCGAAGGCGAACAGATCGCCCGCCATGGGTTGGGCTTGGCGGTCCGCATCGCGCAACCCCTTGGCGGCGGTGGTCACATAGGCGGTGCGCAGATCCGCCCCCCCGAACGCCAGCTTGGTGCAATTGGCCACAGGCAGCGGCACGGTCTCGAGCAATTCGCCCGCCGGAGAGTAGCGCCGCACGCCCCAGCCGCCGAACAGGCCGGTCCAGACGCAGCCCTCGGCATCCACCGTCGGCCCGTCGGGATAGCCTGCGCCCTCCTCGATCCGGGCGAACGTGCGCACCGGGCCTACGCTGCCGCCTGTACCAAGCGCGGCGGCGTGCAGCCTACGGTCCAGCGTGTCGGTGAAATAGATGATGCGGCCATCGGGCGCAATCGCCGGGCCGTTGGTGATGCAGATTGCGCTAGGGCCTGCGCGCAGGATTTGTCCGCGATCGTAGCGATAGAAATGGCCGCTGCCCGCATCCTCGGCATCGTCCATCGATCCAAACCACAGGCTGCCGTCCGGCGCGGTGCAGGCATCGTTGAGGCGGTTCCGATCGGGCTCACCCGGCACAGCCCGGTGCGCCGAGAACGCGCCGCTGACGGGATCATAGCGGTGCAGTCCGTCCTGCAACCCGGCGATCCAGCCGCCATCATCGGCCGGCAGCAGCCAGCCGGTCTGCCCGGGCGCATCGTGCCGTGTCAGCGCGCCCGTCGCCGGGTCGAAGGCAAAGGCGGCGCGGCCCTTGATGTCCACGAAGCGCAGCACGCTCCGGGCGGAGTCCCAAATCGGACCCTCGCCCAAAATCGCGCCGATTTTGGCGACCGGGCGAACGTTGCGCTCCATCAGCGCCAGCCCGCGTCCACCCAGTAGTTATGTGCGGTACAGTAGCGGGCATCGTCGGACGCCAGGAACAGCGCCATCGCTGCGATGTCCAGCGGCGCGATCCGCCCCTCCAGGCACTGCGCGGCCACGATCTCGGCCTCCCCCTCGGGCGTATACCATTTCTCCTGCCGCGGGGTTTTGACGTTGCCGGGCACGATGGTGTTCACGCGGATCCCATGCCGCCCCAGATCGCGCGCGAGCGAGCGGGTCAGCCCTTCGATGCCCGCCTTGGAAATCTGGTACAGCGCCAGATCGGGCAAGCCCAGATGCCAGCTGATTGATCCGAAGTTCAGGATCGCTCCGCCGCCATTGGCCTTCATCGACACTGCCGCTGCCTGCGCCGCGAAGAACTGGTGCTTCAGGTTGACCGCGATCCGCTCGTCCCAATAGGCCGGCGTGACATCGGCGACATCATGGCGATCGTCGTTGGCAGCGTTGTTCAGCAGCACGTCGGTGCCGCCCCAGTCCGCCGTCACCGCTTCGATTTGCGCCGTAAGCGCCGCCACATCGGTGATGTCGCACGTTGCGAAACGCGGCGCGTGATGCGCGCCAGACAGCCGATCGGCCACGGCGCGCCCCGCCTCCTCCGCGATATCCACGAACGCCACTTGCGCGCCCTGGCCCACGAACGCCTCGACCAGTCCCTCGCCGATACCGGATGCGCCGCCGGTGACGAACACCCGCTTGTCCCGCAGGCTGGGATAGGTCGCGTGAGCCTTGTCCGGAGTTTGCTGGAGCACGTCAGTCCCCCGTGTAGACGGTCTTGATCTGCGTGTAGAATTCCACCGCCGCAAATCCCTGTTCGCGCCCGCCATAGCTGGATCCGCGCATGCCGCCGAACGGCACATGATAGTCCACGCCCGCGGTGGGCAGGTTCACCATGACCATGCCGGCAAGGATATTTTTGCGGAAATCGCGCGCTTTGCTCAGGCTGTTGGTGACGATGCCGGCGGACAGGCCAAACTCGCCGCGATTGGCGATCTCCAGCGCCGTATTATAGTCCCTGGCGCGCACGGTGGAGACGACGGGGCCAAACACTTCCTCGTTATTAATGCGCATGTTCGGATCAGTATCGGCGATCAATGCAGGCGCCATATAGTAGCCTGGGGTGGCGCAGGAGATGTCTTCGCCGCCGGTGACCAGTCGGCCGCCTTCATCGGTGGCGATCTTTACATAATCGCGGTTCTGCGCGAACTGCCGCTCGCTCGATGCGGGACCCACTTGGGTGTCAGCATCCAGCGCGGGGCCGATCTTCAGCGTCTTGGCCTTGGCCGCCAGCGCTTCCACGAACCGGTCGTGGATCGCGTCTTCCACGATTACGCGGCTGGAGGCGGTGCAGCGCTGCCCGGTCTGGAAGAACCCGCCGTCCAGCGCGATAGCAACAGCCTTGTCCAGATCGGCATCGGCCAGGATAACAAGCGGGTTCTTGCCGCCCATTTCCAGCTGGACGCGCGCCTGCCGCTTGATCGCGCCCTCGGCCACTTTGGCGCCGGTCGCTTGCGAACCGGTGAAGCTGATCGCGTCAATGTCGGGATGGTCGACCAGTGCTTGGCCAACGTCGCCTGCGCCTAGCACCATGTTGAACACGCCGTGCGGCAGGCCGCATTCGTGCATGATATCGGCCAGCGCCGCGGCGGTGGCAGGCGTGATCTCCGCCGGTTTCATCACCACCGTATTGCCGAAGGCGAGCGCGGGCGCAGCCTTCCATGCAGGGATGGCGATAGGGAAATTCCACGGCGTGATCAGGCCGACGACGCCGAGCGCCTCACGATAGGTGGCGACATCCAGCCCAGGACGCGTGGATTCGAGCGTCTGGCCGTGGCGGCGCAGCGCCTCTCCGCCGAAATAGCGGAAGATGCGCGCGGCGCGCATCACTTCACCCTTGCCCTCGGCGCGGGTCTTGCCCTCCTCGCGCGAGAGAAGCTCGCCAAGCTGATCCGCCTGCTCGAAGATTTTGGCGGCAATCTTGTCGAGCAGATCGGCGCGCACTTCGGGCGAGGCCATGGACCAGGCGGGGAAGGCGGCGCGCGCGGCGGCAACGGCGTCGTCGACATCGCTGGCACTTCCGGGGGCGAAGCGCGCAACGACGTCGTCGGTGTCCGACGGATTGCGGCTTTCCATGGTGGCATTGCCGCTGCGGCGTTCGCCGCCGATAAGGTGGGAGAGGTTCATGAAATTATCCTTTAGATTTGTGCCGCGAGCCCGCGTCCGGCGAGGTTTCGCACGAGACCCGCGATGCCCATCGTCCAGGGCGGGGCATCGCGCGATGTGGTGACGGTATTGACGAGCGCGCCGAGCTTGGGCGAGCGGATGATAACGGTGTCGCCCAATTTGTGGGTGAAGCCGCGGCCAGGCTCATCGCGGTCCTGCGTGGGCGCGAACAAGGTGCCCAGAAACAGCACCAGCCCGTCGGGATAGTGATGCTCGCTCATCGCCTGATGCGCAAGGTCCAGCGGATCGCGGCTGATCAGTTCCATCCGGTTCACGCCTTCCAGCCGATAGCCGTCCGCGCCATCGATGCGCAGTTCCACCGTTTCGCGGCGCAGACTGTCCATCGTGAAATCGCCGTCGAAAAGGCGGATGAACGGGCCGATGGCGCAGGATGCGGTATTGTCCTTGGCCTTGCCCAGCAGCAGCGCCGAGCGGCCTTCGAAATCGCGCAGATTCACGTCATTGCCGAGCGCGGCGCCCACGGTCTCTCCGGCCGAATTCATCGCCAGCACCACCTCGGGTTCGGGATTGTTCCAGGTGCTGTCAGATCGCACGCCGATCGGTGCGCCATGGCCGACGGAGGAGAGCACCGGCGACTTGGTGAAAATCTCCGCATCCGGGCCGATCGCGACCTCCAAATATTGCGACCACATGCCGGCTTCGATCAGCGCGGCCTTGAGCGCCGCGGCTTCATCCGAGCCCGGCACGACGTTGCGCATGCCTTTGCCGACGCGTTCCTCAAGCTGCCCGCGGATGCGCGAGGCGCGCTCGGGATCGCCCCGCGCGCTTTCCTCGATCACGCGCTCAATGGCCGAAAGCGCGAAGGTCACGCCCGCAGCCTTGATGCATTGCAGATCGATCGGGCTGAGCAGGGTGTAGCCGTCCGGCAGGCTGGGCGCATCGTTATCCAGCGCCGCGATCCGGTCCGACCGGTCGACCGCGAATGCGCGGCGTTCGATAGCGCCGGATACGGTGCTGGCCATGCGGCTGAGATCATACAGCGCGTCATTGGCGATCAGGATCGGCAGCGGACCGTCGCCGCGGTCGATTCGGCCGAGGAAGCGGCCTGTCCGCCAGTCGGCGGGCAGCACGCCCGATAGCGCGACGGTCATGGTAAATCCCCTCCGTTGTCTTGCAATAGCTTTTGGCTTGATAGCGCTAACATCATGCCTCTATGGTCACTGTCAAGGCCGCGCTGGACGCCGCGGTGTTTAGAATGGCCCGAACGCGGTACGAAACCGGAGCGGCGCCGACGAGCAGGGAGAGTGCATTGGACGAGAGGGGCGCAGCGCGGACCGATGGGGCAGCTGGGCCGATGCGCGTCGTGATCGTGGGGGGTGGCACCGCGGGCTGGATGACCGCCGCCGCGCTCGCCAAATTCCTGGGACGTCAGATCGATATCCGCCTGGTTGAGTCCGAAGAGATCGGCATCGTCGGCGTGGGGGAGGCCACCTTGCCGCATCTGCGCGCCTTTATTCGGCGGCTGGGAATCGACGAAGCCGCATTCATGCAAGCCACCGGCGCCACCTTCAAACTGGGTATCGATTTTCGCGATTTTGGCGCGATCGGGGAAAGTTATATCCATCCGTTCGGCGCCTATGGCTTCGATATGGCCGATGTCGGCTTCCACCATTATTGGCTGCGTGCACGGTCCGCCGGTAGCGTCCAGCCGATCGGCGCTTTCAGCCTGCCGATCGTGGCCGCGCGCGCCAATCGTTTCACCCCCCCGCTGCACAACGGCGACCCCATCGATAGCAGCTACGGCTATGCCTATCAGTTCGATGCCACCAGGCTCGCGCCGATGCTGCGCAGCTTTTCGGAGGCCCGAGCCGTGCGGCGGCGGGAGGGTAGGGTGGTGCGCGCCGAACGCGGTGAGGACGGCGACATCGCCGCGGTAATACTCGAGGACGGCACACGCATGGCGGGCGACCTGTTCGTCGATTGCTCGGGGTTTCGCGCGCTGCTGATCGACGGGGCGCTGGAAGAGCCGTGGGAAGACTGGTCCCGCTGGCTGCCGTGCGACCGGGCTGCAGCGCTGCCTTGCGCCGCGCCGCCTGGGCCGATCGAGCCCTATACCCGTGCCACGGCCATGGCTTCGGGCTGGCGCTGGCGCATTCCGCTGCAACATCGCATCGGCAACGGTTATGTGTTTTCCAGCGCGCATCTGAGTGAGGATGAGGCATGCGCGCAGATATTGGGCGCGGTGGAGGGCGAACCGCTGGCCGATCCGCGCGTGCTACGTTTCCGGGCGGGACGCCGCGACCGCAGCTGGGTGCGCAACGTGGTGGCGATCGGCTTGTCGGGAGGGTTTCTGGAGCCGCTGGAATCCACCAGCATCCACCTCGTCCAGATGGCGATCACGCGCCTGATCGCGCTGTTTCCGGACCGCGAGATAGCGGCCATCGATCGGGACGAATATAACCGGCTGGTCGATCTGGAATATGACCGGGTGCGCGATTTCCTGATCCTGCATTACCACGCCACGCGCCGCACGGACTCCGCCTTCTGGAATCATGTGCGTACCATGGACATTCCAGAGACTCTGTCTCGCAAGATGGAGCTGTGGCACGCAGGCGCGCAGGTCGAAGCCTATCAGGAGGGTCTGTTTCTGGAGGCGAGCTGGGTGGCGGTGTATCTGGGGCAGGGCATTTTGCCGTCCGCCTGGGATCCGCGGGCCGACAATCCGGCCGCGCAGGCGCTGTCCGGCGCGATGGACGACCTGTCGCGCACTATCGCGGCGCGCGTGGCGGCCATGCCCGATCATCGCGCGACGCTGGATGGGCTACTCCGGCCGCAGGCGGCATGACCGTCCGCGCGATCCATGTGCGCGGCGGCGGCATCCCGGCGATGGCCGCCGCCATCGCCTTTCGGCGCGCACTGCCCGGCGCGGCGGTGACGTTGATCGCGGCAGGCGTGGAAGACAAGGGCGACGCAGGCTGGAGTGCCGGCGGTCCGCTGTTGGCCGACTTTCACGCCAAGATCGGCCTCGATCAAGCGCGCTTCGCCGCCGAATGCCGCGCCATGCCGGTGCAGACCACCTGTCTGACCGGCTGGCACGGCCACGATGTCACGCTGCCAGAAAAGGCCGAGGAGATGTTCGTCGATGGCGCGGCGCTGCATCAGCTGTGGCTGCGGCGCCCTGATCCGTCGCGCGCCAGCCTTTCGCGACTGCTCGCCGATCCCGACGCCGCGCCCGGATGGCGGTTCGATGGCAGCGCCTATCGCGCATTGCTCACCCGCATGGCCAGCGCCATTGGTGTCGCGCGCGTGGGCGAAGCGCCTTGCGAAACGCCATGGTTGCTCTGCGAAACCCGGCGCGGGGAAAACGGATGGGCGGACTGGTCCGACTGGCTGCCCGCCTTCGACAATGGCACGGTAACGCTCCCCGGTGAGACTCACGATATGGAACGCATATGCTGGGACGGCGAGCAGCTTGAAGCCACATCGCCCGCCCACAGGATCTGCTTCAGCCTCGGCGGACCCGTGCCCGGCCGCCAATCCCAGCCGTGGACCGATCGTACCATCCGGCTCGGCGATGCGGCCATCGGATTACCGCCTGTTCTCGGCCTTCCGCTCACCGCCGCGTTGCAGGATATTTTGCGCGCCATCCGCTTCATACCGCCGACCGAGGCCGCGTTCCCAGCCGTGGCGCGCGAGTATAATCGCCAGACCGAGACCGCGCACCGCGCCTTGCTGGAATGGGCGGCCGCACCGTTTTTGCTGACCCGGGGCGCCGCCATAGCGGCCATGCCGCCGGGCCTGGCCGCTATCGTGCGGCACTTCATCCATCGCGGACGCCTTCCTGTGCGCGAGGGCGACCCGGTCGCCCGCGGCCGCTGGATCGCGCTGCTGGCGGGCTGCGGCCTGACGCCAGACCGGATCGATCCCACCGCGCGCGTGCCGGACGATGCCCGCGCCGACCACATTCTCACCCGGGCCGCCGCGCGCCACCCGCTTCATCAGGAGTAATCATCATGTCCCGCTCGCTCATCGCCGCCGCGCTTACCGCGCTGCTCGCAACCGCCTGCACCACCATGCCAAGCGCGTCCCCGATGGCCGATGCCGCGCTGCCCGCGCCGACGGCGGCCGGCCAGTCCGGCATCGCGCATCCGGCGCTGTGGCCATCGCCCGCATGGCCGCTCGCGCGCCAGCCCGCGACGGAGCAGCGGATCACCAATATCATCGGGCGGATGAGCGCGGAGGAAAAGGTTGGCCAGGTGATCCAGGGCGATATCGCCAGCGTGACCCCGGCCGACGTGAAGACATATCACCTGGGATCGGTGCTTAACGGCGGCAACAGCGGCCCGGGCAATGACGATCTGGCGCCCAAGGAAGCCTGGCTGGCGCTGGCCGACGATTTCTACGCCGCCTCGATGGACACCAGCGACGGCGGCGTTGCGATCCCGGTCATCTGGGGTACGGACGCGGTGCACGGCCACAGCAATATTATCGGCGCGACGCTGTTTCCCCACAACATCGGCCTTGGCGCGGCGCATGATCCGGACATGATCCAGCGGATCGGCGCCGCCACCGCTGTCGAAATCCGCACCACGGGGCAGGAATGGACGTTCGCGCCCACCGTCACCGTGCCGCAGGATTTCCGCTGGGGCCGCGCCTATGAGGGCTATTCGAGCAACCCGGCGCTGGTCAGCGCCTATGTTGGAAAGATGATCGACGGTTTGCAGGGCAAGCCGGACAACGGCCCGCTGCTGGCCGGGCCTTATGTGATCGCATCGACCAAGCATTTCCTGGCGGACGGCGGCACCGAGGGCGGCAAGGACCAGGGCGATGCCGTTATCTCCGAAACCGACCTGCGCGATATCCACGGCGCGCCCTATGTGCCGGCGATCGAGCAGGGCGTGGCCACGGTGATGGCCAGTTTCTCCAGCTGGAACGGGGTGAAGATGACGGGAAACCAGTCGCTGCTCACCGGCGTGCTCAAGGACCGCATGAATTTTGACGGTTTCGTGGTGAGCGACTGGAACGCGCACGGGCAGGTCGAGGGCTGTTCCAACACCGATTGTCCGCAGGCGCTGCTGGCGGGCATCGACATGTATATGGCGCCCGATACCTGGAAGCCGCTCTATGCGACGCTGCTGGCCGAGGTGAAGGCGGGCAAGGTGCCGATGGCGCGGCTGGACGATGCGGTGCGGCGGATCCTGCGGGTAAAGATGCGGCTCGGCCTGTTCGAAGCGGGCAAGCCGTCGGCACGGCTGCTGTCGGGTGACTGGAGCCAGCTGGGCAGCGCCGAGCACCGGGCGCTGGCCCGGGAGGCGGTGCGCAAGTCGCTCGTACTTCTGAAGAACACCGGATCGACGCTGCCGATCCAACCGGGCGCAAAGGTACTGGTGGCGGGCGGCGCGGCCAACGATATCGCGCAGCAATCGGGCGGCTGGACAATTACCTGGCAGGGCACCGGGCTGGACAACAAGCTGTTCCCCGGTGCCACCTCGATCTGGTCCGGCATTGACCAGGCGGTGCGGGCAGCGGGCGGCAGCGCGGCGCTGTCCATCGACGGCAGCTATGCGCAGAAGCCCGACGTGGCCATCGTGGTGTTTGGCGAGCAGCCCTATGCCGAGTTTCAGGGCGACCGCACGACGCTGCAGCTGGCGCAGGACCTGCGTAGTATCGATATGATGAAGACGCTGAAGGCGGACGGCATCAAGGTGGTGGCCGTCATGGTAACCGGTCGGCCCCTGTTCATGAATCCAGAGCTGAACGCGGCCGACGCGTTCGTCACCGCCTGGCTTCCGGGATCGGAGGGCGCGGGGGTGGCCGATCTGCTAGTGGCCGGACCGGACGGACATGCGCGCTTTGATTTCACCGGCAAGCTGCCCACCGCCTGGCCGCTGACCGCCGATGCCAAGGGCAAGGCGCTGTTCGATTATGGCTATGGGCTGACGCTGGCCGATACGAAGCGCTGGACCGCGCTGCCCGAGGACAGCGGCGTGGTCAGTACAGACAGCGGCACCGTGTGGCTGTCCAAGGGCGTGCCTGCGGCGTCCTGGTCGCTGATCGTATCGGACGGCAGCGGCCCGAACACGCGCGTGACCACCGTGCCGTTAACCACGCTGGACGGCCGCATGACGGTGACCGCCGCCAATACCGATGTGCAGGAAGGTGCGCGCCAGTTCGCGCTGACCGGCGGGGTGGCGCAGATCGCGCTGGAAACGCAGGCGCCGATCGATATCGAGCGGGAGAACAATGCCGATCTGATGCTGACCTTCGACATGAAGGTGGACCGCGCACCGCGTACGCCCTTTACCTTGTCGATGCTGTGCGTGGGGGCCAATTGCGGCGCATCGGTGCCGCTCAGCGGA
>JBBSUT010000023.1:0-22786 GCA_038234155.1 Sphingomonadales bacterium
CCGTCTTCGATACCTCCTACAACAGCAAGGTTTCACTCAGCGAAGATATGCGTATCCTGGTCGCGACGATCCGGGTTGTCTTACGCGCCACGGGCCACTGATCCGCAAGCATACAGAATGCCCCGCACCAGCGCGGCACCATCTCTCTCTGGACACGCGGTCTGCCCGCACACGCCCCGAAGCGCAAACCAAGGCTTGACGTCACGAAATTACAGGCCCTAGCCTGCGGACTCAAGACCGTGATGCAGGAGGCCGTCGCTGGCGCCTGACTCCCGCGCGCTAATATGACTTGCTGTGTTACTATATAGGACTGGCCGATCACCTGCTGGCACGTGGTCACCGGGGCTGGCGGCGCAACTCGCCGACCATCTGGTGACGCTAGGCCGCATCGGTCTGGCCCGGTGGATCCGCAAGCGGCTATGACCTGACCGTACAGGATCGCCTTTGGCCGCCCACCCCTGTATCCAGAGCCGTAATATTCCCTTGAAAGGCCCGCACCCCCATGGCCCGCATCTTCGTCACCGGGACCGCCGGGTTCATCGGCTATCATTTGGCCCGCCTGCTGCTGGACGAAGGGCACACCGTGCACGGCTTCGACGGGATGACCGATTACTACGACGTCACCCTCAAGCGGCGGCGCCACGCGATGCTGTCGCAATCGCCCGCCTTTGTCGCGACAGAGGCCCTGCTGGAGGACCGCACGGCGGTCGATGCCGCCGTTGACGCCTGCGCGCCGCAGATCATCGTCCACCTCGCAGGCCAGGCCGGCGTGCGCTACAGCCTGGAAGCGCCGCGCGCCTACCTCGATGCCAATGTCATCGGCAGTTTCAACGTGATGGAGGCCGCGCGCCGGCACTGCGTCGATCACCTGATGATGGCCTCGACCTCCTCGGTCTACGGCGCCAATACCGACATGCCCTTCGCCGAGACGCAGAAGACCGTCACGCCGCTGACGATCTACGCGGCCTCCAAGCAGGCCACCGAGGCGATGGGCCACGCCTATGCCCACCTGCACGACCTGCCCACGACGCTGTTCCGGTTCTTCACCGTCTACGGGCCCTGGGGGCGGCCCGACATGGCGCCGATCAAGTTCGTCCGCGCGATCCTCGCGGGGGATCCGATCGACGTCTACAACCACGGCAACATGTCGCGGGATTTCACCTATGTAACCGATCTGGTGCGCGGGGTCCGCCTGCTGATGTTCGACGCGGTCCCCCGACGCCCGGCGGACGGCATCGTGCCCGAAGGCGACAGCCTGTCGCCGGTGGCACCGTTCCGGGTGGTCAACATCGGCAACGGCCATCCCGAACGCCTGCCCGATTTCATCGCCGCGATCGAGGCGGCGCTGGGGCAGACCGCCCTGCGCCACAACATGGATATGCAACCCGGCGACGTGCCCGCGACCTGGGCCGATACCGATCTACTGGAACGACTGACCGGCTACCGGCCGCAGACCGATATGCGCGACGGTGTTCGGGCCTTCGTTGGCTGGTATAAAGACTATTATATGGTTTAGCACTGGTCTGCCTGATGATCCCCTCGATCATCCTCGGCCTTCAGCAGGAGGAGATCGATCACATCACGCTGGGCAGCCGGCCGACCGTGGATGACTTCGGCACTTGACGGGTGGCGCGTCAGCGGCAGCGAGGGATTGCCCGGACAGCGGTTGGGCTCGAAGAGGGG
Organism: Sphingomonadales bacterium; assembly: GCA_038234155.1. Lineage (GTDB taxonomy): Bacteria > Pseudomonadota > Alphaproteobacteria > Sphingomonadales > Sphingomonadaceae > Novosphingopyxis. The sequence goes on from JBBSUT010000023.1 coordinate 1,684, forward strand.
GGATCAGCGCGTCACGCGGCCCTTGAGCCAGCCGAGAAAGGCTGCATCCGCGCTGCGCAACACAGGGCGGCCCGAGGCGGCCCAGAAGCTGCGCCATTCGGCCTCGAGCGCGTGGACGTCGAAGCCGGGGGCCAGGCGGCGGGCGGCCTCCAGCGTGTCCGCGCTCAGCGGGCGCAGGCCGGCCTGATCGGCGGAGAGGCCCTTGCGGGTGATGCAGATGATGTCGCCGGATTCCTCCTCCAGCGCGTAGTCGGGCAGGCCGTTGGTCTCGATCATCCGGCGGATCGCCGCGCGGAAGACGCGCAGCGGCGCGTCGGAGCCTGCCTTTTCGTGCAGGGTCGCCACGCTCGCACGCCAGATCCGCTGCTGGCCGCAGTGCTTGCGCGCGATCTCGTAGATCCGGCGTTCCAGCGGTTTGCGCAAGCTGAAGTAGTCGCGTGACAGCGTCAGCACGGATTTCGACTGCACCGCCCGGAACAGCCATTCCGACAGCGTCACCGTCACGCTGACCATGCGACCGCCGCGGGACTTGCGCACGATTTCCCAGGCCTCGATCAGGCCGAAGCCGCTGGTCGTTTCCTGGTCGCCGGTGACAATGTTGGTGGTGATCCGGGTGCCGGCCAGCCGCTCGAACGCCTCGCACAGGCGCACGTAGCTGTCGCCGCCCGTGTCGCGCTGCGTGGCGATCAGCAGGTCGTGGGCGGTCAGCGTCAGCTTGCGGGCGATGGCACGGCCTGCGTTCACCGCCGCCATCAGCTGGCTGATGCAATAGATCAGGATGTCCTTGTCATGGATCGTGGCGCGGCCCCGGACGCTTGGCGTCACGGTGATCGTCGTGTCGCCCCGGGCGTAATGGCGGATCAAACGGTCGGGCCGGGTCGAGAGCGAGAACATCGGATGCTCCATCCCGCCCATGTCGGTCTTGGGGGAGGCGTCGAAGATATCGCAGACGAAGAAGTCCGCGGGTCCCCCCTGCGCCGATGCCGCTGCTGTCATGCCCGTGCCTGTCTCATGCACCCCGGTTATTATGGGGCTTTGCTGCTCTGCCGGACGTTGCCGGAATCACCCGAAGTGTCTTCGTGGTTTCAGTGACACCCTAGAGTTATCCACAGCCCTCTGTAAACCGCGCCGATCGGGGTATCGGAGTCGCCGCCTCGGGGTATCAGAGTCGCCCTTTCGGGGTATCGGAGTCGCAGCGGTGTTTCAGATGCGCCTTTCCTTACGTAAATTCAGAGCTTTGCAGAAAAGGCAGGACATCGTAACAATCATCTAACCGATTTTAACACCGCTTTTTTTTTCGTGCCCACCTGATGACGGGTCAGGCAATGGTAAAAACCCCCTGATTTTCTCAGAAAAAACAGGCCATGTGCAACCTTTTCTTCCATGTGCGATGTTTTGTGGTATCTTGTTCAAAAGGCCGCACATAAGGGCAAACAGGCGATGAGCAGCAGTACTCCCCTCCCCCCGTATTTCCGGATCAACCCCGATCAGGCCATGGCCGATCTGGACGATCCCGTGACCACCGCAGGCTTTGCTGCCATCGCCGGATCCGCCCGCGACGGGCGCGACGATCTGGCGGGGCGGGGCCTCGCCGAGGACGGCAAACGGCACCTGCGTCTGTTCTCGACGTGGGAAATCACCCGTTATCTGATTCCCGTGGCCCAGGCCCATTTCCGCCGCGTGCTGAAGCAGCATCCCGACTGGCCGCAGGGCCGGTCCGAGACCGAGGCCGGCGCCAAGTGGTTCACCCTCGACGAGGTGCTGACCTTGCGGGCGCATTTTGGCAAGGAGGGGTCGAAGGCCAAGGAGTACCAGCCCTACCGCCCCAAGGGCCTGCCGGCCAAGATGGTGGCGATTGCGAACTTCAAAGGCGGGGTCGGCAAGACCTCGACGGCGGCGCACCTCGCCATGTCGGCGGCCCTCGACGGCTACCGGGTGCTGGTGATCGACCTCGACAGTCAGGCGAGCATGACCTCCGTCTTCGGCGGCACCGTGGCCGACGAATGGCAGACGGTCTTTCCGCTGCTGGCGCGTCACTATGCGAAACATCTGCAAAGCGACAACCAGCGGCGGATGGATCGCGGCGACAGCCCGATCCCCCTCGACGACACCCTGACCGAAGCCCTGGGGATGACGGCACAAAGCCTTGTGCAGAAAACCCATTGGCCCAACATTGACCTGATCGGGGCCCAGTTGAACCTCTACTGGGCCGAGTTTCAGGTCCCCGTCTGGCGGATGCAGGGTCGTGGCTGGAAGCTCTGGGATGCGCTGACCGACACGCTGGAGGCGGACGGGATCCTCGACGCCTATGACGTTGTGTTCATCGACACCCCCCCGGCGCTGGGATACCTCACGATTAACGGTCTGGCGGCCGCTGACATCCTGCTGGTGCCCGTCGGGGCGAGCTTTCTGGAGTTCGACTCCACGGGGCGGTTCTTCGACATGCTCCACACCACCTTCCAGTCCATCGAGGATGGCGAGAACCTCGCCGCCCGCGCCTTGGGCCGGCCAGAGATGGCGTTCCAGTGGGACGCGGTCCGTGCGGTCGTCACGCGCTACGACGGCAACCAGCAGGCAGAACTGGCGGGGCTGATGCAGGCCTATCTGGGCAAGACACTCTCGCCCCACCGTCAGGATTTTACGGCGCTGATCGGTCAGGCGGGCGAACAGGTGCAGGGGATCTACGAGGCGGACTACCGCGATTTCAACCGCGAGACCTATGCCCGTGGGCGAGAGACGTTCGATGCCACCTACGCCGCCTTCAAAACCCTGCTACTGGGCGCTTGGCGCAAGGACGAAATCGCGCTGCGAAACGCTGAAAAAGCGGCGGCCGAGACGGCGGCGGAGTGATGGCTATTTTACATAATATGTATCGCATGCGAAACATTTGGGTTTTGAAATGTATTTTTCATGCGGGCCCTCACCCCACCGCGCAGCCCAGTCAGACGGTATTAACCACGCTGCAGCACCCTGCCCTTTTCGCGAAAGGTGTCCCCCATGGCTAAACGCAAACGCCTGACTCCTCTGCCGACCGCTGCATCCGGCACCGCGCGCCCTGCCCCGCTGGCGGCCCTCGAGGTGAAATCTGCCACGACTCTGACGCGGGGGTTAGGCTCTGTTCGTCCGCCCATCGCCGAAGTGGCCCACGATGCGGCATCGGCCAATGCACTGGCTGAGGTCGCCCAGACCCTGACCGCGGCCCGCGCCGAGGGGCGTCTGATCCAGCGCCTGCGGTTGCACCTGATCGACGCGGACCATCTGGTGCGTGATCGCCTGGTGGCCGATCCCGAGGAAACGGGCGTCCTCAAGGACAGCATCCGCCAGCGCGGCCAGCAGACCGCGATCGAAGTCGTGGCGCTGGAGGATGGACGCTATGGGTTAATCTCTGGCTGGCGGCGCCTCGGTGCCCTGCGCGATCTGCTGATCGAGACGAAAGAGCCAGCGTTCGAGACGGTTCTGGCCTTGATCCGCACGCCGGCGGACGCGGCTGAATCCTATGTCGCCATGGTCGAGGAAAACGAGATCCGCGTTGGATTGTCGTTCTACGAACGCGCCCGGATCGTGGTGCGCGCCGTGGATCGCGACGTGTTTCGCAGCGACCGCGTGGCGCTGGCACAGCTCTTTGCAGCCGTGTCCCGGTCCAAGCGGTCGAAGATCAACCAGTTCATTACCATCGTCCGGCAACTGGACGCCGGTTTGAAATATCCTACTGCCATCACCGAACGCAGCGGCCTGGCCCTTGTGCAAGCATTGGAGGCGGACGAGAGCCTTGCACAGAGACTGATCGCGGCGCTCGCCGCCAAACCCGATCGCACCGCGGAAACCGAAGGTCAGATCATCGCGCGCACCATGGCCGCGGCGGAAGGACGCCCCGCCGCCGCCCTAATCACCGGAGAGCGGCCGCGCAAGCATTCAGAGCCTGAACCGCTGTGTGAGGGTCTGGTTCTGCGGGTGGAAAAGGACGGTGCTTTTCGCCTGACTGGCCCCGCGCTGGAAAACCGGTTCTTCGTCAGCCGCCTGATGGCCGCGCTGCGGGATCTCGAAAGGCCTGAATAGACCCTGTTGCCGTGATTTCAGAGTCTGTTTCGTTGCGTGATATCATTCAAAACGCCCGCATCACCCCTGATGCGGGCTTTCGCTATTTTACATAATATGTATCGCATGCGAAACATTTAGTTTTTGTAATGTATTTTCGAAAGCTTTTTTTATGCTAAAAATTGATTGCGAAGTATTGAGCATCGCCGGTCTTGCGAGTGGCGAGCGCAGATTTCTTCGAGATCAATCGTCTCGGGTTGTTGTCGTTGTATTTGCGATGTTGACCATCCGATGGGCTTCGTCGTAACGGCCGCGGCGGCCCAGCAGACCGTCGCGCAGGCCCATGCGCATCATTTTATAGTAAAGGCGGCGTTCGGTGCCTTTACAGTACCGTCCGCGGCGCCACCAGATCAGGGTGTAATAGACGAGGGCCGCGGGAAAGATCAGCGGGCCTGCGGCCTGACGTGCGATGTCGACACCGTTCCGGCAGTGGTAGTAGATTTTCCACAGGGGGCGATAGACGAAGCCGTCGCCCATGGTGCCGCAGTCGTGGGTGAAGCGGACCTTGGGCACGAAGGCCATCGCAAAGCCCGCCCGGCGCAGGCGCAGGGAATAGAGCACGTCGTCGCCGTAGATGAAGAGGCCGCCTTCGGGCAGGCCGGCTTTTTCCCAGGCGCTGGCCTTGACGAAGTAGCCGACGAAGGAGGCCACGTCGATCTGGATGGCCGGGGTGTCGGGGGCGAATTGCGCGTCGGTCAGATGGAAGCCGGACCGGGTGCCGCGCAGCAGTGTCCGCGCGAAAAGGCCAAGGTTCCAGAACGGATTGCGCGAGGGGCGGTTCATCTCGCACAGGGTGCCATCCGGATAGAAGACCGCGGCGACGACGATGCCGAGGTTGGGGAAATCAGATTCCAGCGTTGGTGTTTCGCTGCGAAACGTGGCGAGCGCGCCGGGCTGCGGTCGGGCGTCGTCGTCCATCAGCACGACCCAGTCGGGAGAGAGGTGATCGCGGGCGTAGGCCATGCCCGCTTCGAACCCGCCGGCGCCGCCGGTGTTAGTGGGCAGGGTCACGACGTGGACGCGGTCGCCCGATTGTGTGGCCAGCCAGTCGGGGGTGGCGTCGGTGCTGGCGTTGTCGACGACGACGATGTGGTCCGCGTCCTGATCCCGCAGGGCGGGCAGGGTGATCTGCAACTGGTCGAGCCGGTTGAAGGTGACAACGATGGCAACGAGATTCACAGCGGGGCCTTGGAAAAGCGCGGGGCAGGGGTGCCGGTGGCGCGGGCGGTGAGGAAGGCGTCCGACAGATCCAGCGCCTCCCTGATCGTCACATCCATGTCGAGGTAGCGGTAGGTGCCCAGGCGACCGACGAAGGTGACGTTCGGGGCCGTCTGCGCGAGGGCTACATAGTCGGCGAGCAGCGTTTTTTCCTCTGCCAGACGGATCGGGTAATAGGGGATGTCGTCGGGCCCGCAGGCGCGGGGAAATTCGCGATAAAGCACTGATTTTTCGTGGCTTTCCCAAGGGGCAAAGTGTTTGTGTTCGCTGATGCGCGTATAGGGCACATCAGCGTCAGGATGGTTCATCACCGCACAGCCTTGCCAGTCACCCAGAGCGCGGAAGACCTCGAAATCCAGTGTGCGGTAGCCAAGCCGCCCGAGGCGGTAATCGAAGAACCCGTCGAGGGGGCCGGACCAGAAGACATGGTCCCATTGATCGGCCTCTGCGGGGTCGAAAACAGTCTCTAACAGGACCGTAATGCCCGGATGATCAAGGATCGCTTCGACAAAGGCGGTATAACCGTCCTCTGGCATACCCTGATGGCGGTGAAAGAAGTAGTTGTCGTCGTAGGTGAAGCGCAGGGGCAGGCGTTTCAGGATTGACGCGGGCAGATTGGCGGGCGAGGTGCCCCATTGTTTTTCCGTGTAGCCCTTGAAGAAGGCGGCGTAGAGATCGGGGCCGACGAAGGCCAGTGCCTGTTCCTCGAAGGTCTGGGGGTCGGGGATGTTGGCGGTCCGTGCGGCAACAAAGGCGCGCGCCTGATCGGGGCGCAGGGCGGTCCCGAAGAACTGGTTGATCGTGTGCAGGTTGACGGGGAGGGAATAGACCTGACCGGCCACGGTGGTCTTGACCTGATTTTTATAGTCCCGAAACCGGGCGAAACGCTGCACGTAGTCCCAGACGCCGTCGTCGTCGGTGTGAAAGATATGCGGCCCGTAGGTATGGACCATGACACCGGTGTCCGCATCGCGGGCGGTGTGGCAGTTGCCAGCCACATGGGGGCGGGCATCGACCACGGTGACGGCGTGACCGGCCTCGGCCAGTTGCCGTGCCAGCACGGCACCGGACAGGCCCGCGCCCACCATCATCAGCCGTACGGTCATCATGCCCGTCTCCTTCTCGCGGTTCCTTGCCGCGCGGCTTAGCTGAAAACCTGCGCCACGGCAAAGGGGCGCGCAACCTTGGGCGGGTGTGGGGCAGGGCGGGTCTTGTGGCTTGCGCGACAGGGGCCACAAAGGGTATGCGCAAGGCAGAGATTTACGAGGCAGACAGGCACCGGTTTTCGTTGCGGCATCCCAGGGGGGCTTTCATGACGGTCACATATCGCCGCATCGCCATGCTGTGCCTGTGCCTGTGCATGGGATTGGTGCTGTCGGCTTGCAACCTGCCCCGCGGTGCGGGGTTCCGCAACGAGGTGCTGTCGGCCAAGGCGGGCGTCGATGCGAACGGTCAGCCGGTCTATGACTTTGCGGTGTTTTCCGTCACCCGGGCCAGCCTTCCACTGCTGGCGGGATGGCCGGGCAGTGCCACCGGCACGCTGCCCTGGATCGGGCGGGTGGATCAGCCTGCCAGCATGATCATCAGCCCCGGCGACATGCTGAAGATCAGTATCTGGGATGCCGAGGAAAACTCTTTGCTGACCGCCCCCAGCCAGCGCGTAGCCCAGTTGCAGGACGTGCAGGTGGGATTGGACGGGCGGATCTTTCTGCCGTTCGTGGGCAACATGAAGGTGTCGGGGATGGCCCCCGACACGGCGAGGGCGCGCATTCAGGACATGCTGCTGAACACCGTGCCCTCGGCTCAGGTGCAGTTGAGCGTCGATCCCGGCCGCGCCAATACGGTGACGCTGGCGTCGGGTGTGCGTAATCCCGGCGTCTATCCGCTGGTCGACCGCAACGTCAGCCTGCTGTCGCTGATCGCGCAGGGCGGCGGCGTGCCGGAGAGCACGGTCAACCCTAGGGTCAAGCTGTTCCGAAACGGCAAGCCCTACGGCGTGTCGCTGGAGCGGCTTTTCGCGGAGCCGAACCTTGATACCACGCTGCAGGGCGGCGACCGGGTGCTGGTGGAGGCCGACGAGCGCTATTTCCTGTCGCTGGGTGCGGTGACGCGGGAATCCCTCTATCCTTTCCCCAAGGACAACGTCAGCGCGCTGGACGCGCTGTCGATCATGGGTGGCGTGTCGGCGCTGCGGGCGAACCCGCAGGGCATCCTGATCCTGCGCGACTATCCGGCCTCTGCCGTGCGGCCCGTAGCCGATCCGAAGGTCCCCAGTCCGGAGGGACCGCCGCGCGACCGGGTGGTCTTTACCATCGACCTGACCAAGGCCGACGGGCTGTTCAGTGCCGGCAAGTTCCAGATCCAGTCCGGCGATCTGGTATATGTGACCGAAAGTCCGCTGGGCACGGCGACCACCTTGCTCGGCCTCATCACCAACGTGACCCTCGCGCGGCAGCGCCTGCAGCAGTAATCCGCGCGGGGTCGGCAGCCTGTTGCCGACCCCGCGCCATCCCGCAAGGCGCGGGTTGTCCCCGCGTCCTGCCGCGTCCTACACCCCCCATTGTCCACGATCCGGCAACGCAGAGTTGCGGGTTTCGACGGGTTTGCCCCTTTCGCGGCAGACCCGTGCCCCGCCCATGACCCATTTTGTCACTCTTGTCGGCCTATATTTGTAAAGGATGCGCGCCGGATCTGCCCCGGTGTGCGTCCGGTGTCTAGATGTAGAAAGCGAGACTGCCATGTCGCTGACCGCGGGTGAACAATACCTGATTGAACTGATCAACAGGGGGCGTCTAGACCCTCTGGGCGAAGCGGACCGTTACAACCTCGATCTGAATGCCGGTCTTGCCGCCGGGACCATCGGAACCCAGGCGCTGCAGGTGCTGGCCCCCAATGCGGCGCTGGAAACCGCGGCCACGCGCCACAGCGACTGGATGCTGGCGAACGACAGCTTCTCGCACGGCGGGGCGGGCGGGTCGAACGCGGGCGACCGAATGCAGAGCGCAGGCTACGTCTTTACTGGGACATGGGGTTGGCGTGAAAACCTGGCCTGGCTGGGCAGCACCGGCGGGATCGACATGGAAGCGTCGATCGCCCAGCATCACGAGGGGCTGTACCGGTCGCAATCCCACCGGGAAAACACCTTTGCCCCCGAGATGCGTGAAATCGGGATCGGTCAGGTTGGCGGGTCCTTCACCTATCAGGGCACCACCTACAATTCGTCCATGGTGACCGAGAAGTTCGCCGTATCGGGAACCGATGTCTTCGTCACCGGCGTCGCCTATCGCGATGTCAATCGTGACGATTTTTATTCCATCGGCGAAGGTCGTCAGGGCCTGCATATCTCGGGCGGCGGCTCTTCTGACACGACCGCAGGCGCGGGTGGCTACGCGATCCGCATAACGGCGCAGGACGATGTCACCATGACCGTCGCAGTGGGCGGCAGGATCATGGGGCATCTGGTCGTCGACGTATCGGACGGAAACGTCAAGCTGGACGTGGTCACCGATGCCCAAGGACGCGAGGTGGCACATGTCTCGTCCTCGGCCACACTGCTGGACGGGATCCGCCATGCCAGCTTGCTGGGCAGCGCCGACCTTGACCTGAACGGACAGGGTGCGTGGAACCGTCTGACCGGTAACTGGGGCGACAACGATATCCGGGGCGGCGGCGGGGGCGACTGGATCTACGGCGAAGACGGGAACGATCACCTTTTTGGAAACCGTGGCAACGACAGGCTTTACGGCGAAGAGGGCAGAGATCTGCTTAACGGTCACAGCGGTCGGGATCGGCTCTGGGGCGGCTCCGGCGACGATCGCATGGACGGTGGCAATGGCAAGGATGTGCTCAAAGGAGGCGGTGGCGACGACACGATGTTTGGCGGACGGCACCGCGACATCCTGAAAGGCGGCGCGGGCGACGACGTTCTGAACGGTGGCCACGGCAACGATGTTCTGCGCGGGAATGGAGGGGCCGATACCTTTGTCTTCGACCAAGGGCGCGACCGGATCAAGGACTTCCGCGACAACGTCGATACGATCGCAATCGATGCCGACCTGGCCCGCGGCCAGAGCGTGGCGGACATTCTGGATGACGCATCCATCTCTCATGGTCGCGCGATCCTGGATTTCGGCCAAGGCGATGTGCTGACAATCGACCATGTCGACAACCTGAACATTCTGGCCAACGACCTGATTATCAACTAGGCCTGTGCACCGCCCACATCCGGGCGATCTGCACGAGGCGTCGATGACCAAATCCACACAGACGGGCCCCCTGATCTTGGGGGCCTCGGGGCGCTTGGGGCGCGCGCTGGCGCGGGCCTGGCCAGCGGATTCGCCCGCCCCCCTGCGCCAGAGCCGCGACGGGGCAGGGGACACGCTGGCCTGGGACATCCTGAACGCCTCAGCGCCGGATCTGCCGCCCATCGACACCATTGTCGTGCTCGCCGGCATCACCCACGGCACGGTCGAGGCCCTGGCGCTGAACACGCCGTTGGCGCAGGCTGGCGCGGACCTGGGGGCAAGGCTGGGGGTGCCGGTGTTTGTCGCGTCGTCGCAGGCGGTCTACGGCCCGCAGCCGGGTCTGCTGCGGGAAGATCAGACCCTGAAACCCACCAGCGACTACGGCCGCGCCAAGGCGACGATGGAGGCCGCCGTCGCCGGACCCCATGTTACCCACCTGCGGATCGGCAACGTGGCGGGTTGCGACGCGCTGGCCGCGGGGATCGCGCAGGGCGGCGTGGTGCTGCACCGCTTCGCGGACGGGCAGGGGCCGCGTCGGGCCTATTGCACGCCGGGGGACTTGGCACGGGTGCTCATCGCTCTCGCGGCGGCACCTGCGCGGCCGCCGGTGGTGAACGTCGCGCGTCCGGGCCTCGTGGCGATGGCGGATGTGCTGGCGGCGGCCGGCGTCGTCTTCGACTGGACCCCGGCTCCGGCTGAGGCGCTGCCCGAGATCGCGCTGGATGTGACTCTGTTGCAAGGCATCTGCCCATTGCCCCCCGCCGATGCGGCCGCCGTGGCCGGGGCGCTGACATGACGCTGCCCAAGCGGCTGTTGGACCTGACCCTGGCGCTGCTGCTGGCAGTGCTGCTGGCCCCGGTGCTGGTGGTGCTGCTGGCGGCGTTGGCGGTGACGGAAGGGCGGCCCTTCGTCTATGTCTCGGAGCGGATGCGCGCACCGGGGCGGCCCTTCGGCCTGATCAAGTTGCGCACCATGCCGGTCGGCGCGGACCGGGTCGGCGGCGTCACGGGGGGCGATAAGCAGCGCAGCCTGTCGCGGATGCACCGGCTGCTGCGCCGCAGCCGCGCGGACGAGATCCCGCAACTCTGGAACGTGTTCCGCGGCGACATGAGCCTCGTCGGCCCGCGCCCACCCCTGCGCCGCTACGTGGAGGACTACCCGGAGCTCTACGCCGCCGTGCTGCAGAGCCGGCCGGGCATCACGGGGCTCGCGAGCCTCGTCTACCACGGACATGAGGAGCGGCTGCTGGCCGCCTGCAACACGCCGCAGGCGACCGACGCGGTCTATCGCCGGCGCTGCATCCCCGCCAAGGCGCGGCTCGACCTGATCTATGCCCGTCACCGGAGCCTGTGCTGGGACCTCGCTCTGATTGGGCGGACAGCACTGAAACCCTTTCGCAAAAACTAGATGTAGTCGATCTGCGCGGCGAGCGTGGTCCAGTCGGTGATATGGTCCAACGTCAGGCGGTTGCCCCCGCCGAAGTCCAGCACCGTGTCGCCGCCGACGACGGTCGCATGCAGGAACAGAACGTCGGACGGCATCAGGTTACCGTGTCACAAGTCGGATTCCAGTGACAGGTGATCCAGCCCGCTGTCGAAATCGTTGATCCGGTCCGCACCGGTCGCAAAGACGAAGGTGTTGGTCCCGGCCCCGCCGGTCATCACATCGTCGCCTTGGCCACCGTCGAGGGTGTCGCTGCCCGCCCCGCCGTCCAGCCGCTCCGCCCCGGCGCCGCCCGTCAGCAGGGCGGGGCCGGCCCCCAGATTCACGGTGCTGATCCAGCCCAGATCACTCGGGGTCAGGGTGCCGCGGTGCGCCTCGCTGTCGCGCAAGGCAAAGCCCGCGTCGGTGATCGTCCAGCTGTCGAGCCGTCCGTCGTGGCAGGTGGTGGCGTAAAGCTGGCCGTTCAGGACCGCGAGGTCCGTGACATGTGACATATTGACGGCGCCGGCGCGCAGGACCGTCGTGATCCGTGTCAAGTCTCCCATCGTTGCGCACCCAAGCTCTTGCCCCATAGGCCTTCGTGTTGCGGGGCGGGCGGGCGCGGGACGGGCGCAAATGGGTCGCAGCGGTGTCTCTTACCGCAGCTTGGAAGGGTTTTTGCATCAAGTTGCGCTTAGTCTGCGCGCATGCACCCGGTGCGACGGGGACGCGGCCTTTTGCCAAAAACGACGTATGCACCGGCGGACTCTTGAAAAATGCGGTCCAGACGCCCAAAAGAGCGGGACAGCAGGGATGACGGGAAGCGATGATATACAGATGGATCAGCGCCATGTCGCGCCGCGCCAAGCGGGTGCTGCTGCTGAGCGTGGATGTCGCGTTGATCCCCGTGGCGCTGCTGGCGGCGGTGGCATTGCAGGGCGGCACAGGTCTGGACGGCGCGGCGCCGGGCGGCGGCATCGCCTCTCACTGGCTGGCGCTGCCCCTGCTGATGGCGGTCGGGGGGCTTCTGTCATCCGTGCTGGGCCTGCCGCTGATCCAGCTGAAATCATACGAAAGCCACGCCATCGGCCTGACGGCGGTGCATGTGGTGCTGCTGAGCCTGGCGGCTGCGATGATGGACGATATGGCAGGCTTTGCCACGCCGCTGGCGAATTTCATCAATTTCGCGCTGGTCTATTTCCTGCTGGCGGTCAGCGCGCGCATGGTGATGCTGCAGCTGTTGCTGGTGATCTACCGCCGCGGGCAGGACCAGTCCCGCGTGCTGATCTATGGCGCCGGGGCCACCGGGCGGCAACTGGCCGCGGCGCTGCGCACGGACGAGACAATCTTTCCCATCGCTTTTGTCGACGACAGCGTGAACGTGCAGGGCACGATCATTCAGGGGCTGACCGTCTATGGCCCGATGGCGATTCCTGCGCTGATCGCGGCCCACCAGATCGACCGGGTGCTGCTGGCGATGCCCTCGGCCCCGCGGCCGCGGCAGTCGCAGCTGTCGCGCAGGCTGGAGGATATGGGGGTTGAGGTGCAGGCGGTGCCGTCCTTTGCCCAGCTGACAGGACGAATGCCGCTGGTGGACCAGTTGCAGCCCGTGGTGCCGGGGCGGTTTCTGGGGCGCGCGGCGCTGGACGCGGCGCTGCCGGACGGCGGGGCCACCTATGCGGGCCGCGTGATCCTGATTACCGGCGCCGGCGGGTCGATCGGATCGGAGCTCTGCCGTCAGCTGCTGGCGCGCGCCCCCGCTAAGGTGGTGCTCTGCGAGATCAGCGAACTCGCCCTTTATACCATCGATATGGAATTGCGCGCCCTGCTGCGCCGCCAGAAGACCGAGATCGTGCCGGTGCTGGGGTCGATCACCGATGCGGGCCTGATGGCGCGGGTGATGGCCGAACACCGCATCCAGGTCGTCCTGCACGCCGCCGCCTACAAGCATGTGCCGCTGGTCGAGCGCAATCCGATCGTGGGCATGTCCAATAACGTGCTGGGCACCCAGGTACTGGCGCAGGCGGCGGCTCATGCGGGCGTCGAACGCTTCATCCTGATCTCCTCGGACAAGGCGGTGCGGCCGCAGAACATGATGGGCGCCAGTAAGCGCATGGCGGAACTGGTGGTGCAGGATCTGGCCAGCCGCAGCAAGGGCCGCACGGTCTTTACCATGGTGCGCTTTGGCAATGTCATGGGGTCGTCGGGGTCGGTGATCCCGCTGTTTCAGGACCAGATCCAGAAAGGCGGCCCGGTCACGCTGACCCACCTCGAGGTCACGCGCTTCTTCATGACGATCCCCGAGGCCGCCAAGCTGGTGCTGGTGGCGGGCTCATTCGCCTCCGGCGGCGATGTCTTCGTGCTGGACATGGGGGATCCGATTTCGATCTACGACCTTGCGCGTCAGATGATCGGGGCTGCGGGTTACGCGGTGCGCGACGCGGCCAACCCCGACGGTGATATCGAGATCCAGATCACCGGCCTGCGCCCCGGCGAGAAGATACACGAGGAGCTGCTGATCGGCGAAGGCCAGCTGACCACGCCGCACCCCAAGATCCTGCAGGCCAACGAGGCGGCTCTGTCCGAGATCGAGGTGGCTTCCGCCCTGAAGGCCCTGCGCCGTGCAATCGAGGCCGCCGACGAGACCGCCCTGCGCGCCGTCGTCGCCCGCTGGGTCGAGGGCGGCGCGCATTTCGCGGCCGGGGCCGAGGGCCAGAGCTGAGGAATCTGCTGCGACTGACATCGCGTTTCAGGTTGATCGCGCTGATCCGGCAGCGCCGGCTCAGGTCGGGTTGAATCCGGCTTTCGCTGTGGAGGGGTGCGCATGTGGCGCGGCCTGTGCCACATCCCTGCTGCGCCAGACCACCCGGAACACGACGATTCCCCCGATAAACAGCATGGGACCCGACAGGGAAACCGGTTGGACGAAGTCGTCGTTTATGAGGAAGTCGACGATTGCCGTGAGCGAGAACCCGTAGGTGCCGATGATGAGGATCACGGCGGCAATCGTGTATTGTTCTGCCTTACTGGCGTGACGCATCACCGTGTCGATCAGCAGGCAGGCTGCGGCGGCCAGCATCGCAAGGTCGTAGTCGTAGTTGTAGGGACTGATCAGCGCCGACACGACGACTCCGGCCCCCATCAGGACACGCGGTGGCAGCTTGGCGCGGCTGAGCAGGACCAGCGCCCCGAGGGCCGCGGCGACACCTGTCACGTGAAGGGACAGCGCCGCTGCGTGCCCGAACCCGACGGAAAGACCGAAGGCATAGAGTGATGTCATACGAAAGAGCGGGAACCGCCCATCGTGCAGGGCATCTGCCGTTTCCGCCATGCCCCCTAGGGCCGCGGCCCAGACACCTGTGCCGAACACCAGCGTTGCAAGCGCCGCAAAGATGCCAATGACCGCGAAGGATTGGACGGCCATGCCCCAGCGGCGATCTAGCAGAGACCAGAGGCCAACGCCCAGGGCCAGGTGCGGTTTGATCGCCATCAGACCGAGCGGCACGCCGGACCAGTGCGACCGGCGCAGCGCCAGCACGCAGGTCAGCCCGATCAGGCCGCCGGTCAGGAAACTGTTCTGGCCCGACCGGATGATCAGCAGCGTCAGGGGCAGGAAGAGGACGAGGATCGTGTGGAACGCGGGGCCGGCCAGCGTCCGGACGACCCAGACGTAGAAGGCCAGCGTCACCACCATGAACAGAATGTAAGATGGTGCGACGGGCAGCAGCGACAGCGGGGCGACCACCAGATCGAAGAAAGGCGGATAGCTCCAGAACATATCAAAGCCGGTGAAGCCGGGCAGATCGGCCTGTCGCAGCATGAAGGTCTCTACGGCATAGGCCGCAGACAGGTTGCCTTCCGCGATCATGGTGCTGACCAGATGGAAGATGTCGAAATCCAGCAGGTTCTCTTTCCCGAGCAGGACCGGGAGTGCAAATTCGAGTGCCACATATCCGATCAGGGCCGCGGTGACCGCAGCCACCACAGCCAGCGTCGCAGGTTTCAATTGTATCATGGGGATACTCCGTATCGCGACTCCGGTGCTGCGACCGCAAGTCCTGCAAAGACCCAAAGACGGGTCACGAGAAAGGATGACGCCGGCACGACCCCGGCCACCAGCGCCATCGCCAGCCTGATGTCGCCACCGCTGCGCGTGCAAAGGGCCGTGATCAGGCTGCTGACTGCCAGGGATGTCACCGACAGGACGATGAAGCGGCACAGATGCCGCCACTGCGGATCCTGCACCCGGAACGTCACGCGCAGGTGGCCCTGGAACGACACGCCGACGGCAGCGGTGAATCCGGCCAGATTGGCCTGCAGGGGGGACAGGGCAAACAGGTATGTGGTCAGCAGGGCGACCCCGACATGGGTCAGCGTCGCCGCCACGCCGATGACGGCGAAACGTCCCAACTGGCCCAGCCAGGCCGGTCCGGGCAGCGAATGCCTGCGCGTGGTCTGTCGCACCCTAGTCCTCTGTGCCGTAGGTCGACCGGACCACGAACATTGGTCTTTCCCGGACTTCCGTCAGAATGCGGCCGATGTATTCCCCCAGGATTCCGATCGCGAACAGGTTCAGGCCGCCGAAGGTCAGGATCAGCAGGACGAGGGAGGCATAGCCCGGCACATCGACACCAAACAACAGGGTGCTGACGAAGATGTAGGCCGCGTAGAGAAACGACAGCAGACCAAGCCCGGTGCCGAGATAGGTCCAGATCCGCAGCGGTTTGGTCGTCGATCCGATGATCCCGTCCAGCGCCATGCCCCACAGCCGCCAGTAGTTCATCGTGGTCTTGCCCCGGCTGCGGGCGTTGCGCGCAAAGGTCACCTCTTCGGTCTTGAACCCGACCCAGCTGAACAGTGCCTTGTTCAGGCGCACCCGCTCTCCCATCGAGCGCAGGACGTCGACAACCTGCCGGTCCAGCAGGCGGAAATCACCCACGTCGGAGGGCATCGGATAGTCCGACAGCGCGTTGAAGGGGTGGTAGAAGGCGCGCGCGGAGGTGCGTTTCGCCCAGCTGTCGCTTGTCCGGTCGCTGCGGCGGGCGTTGACGATTTTGGCCCCCTGCCGCCATTTGTCGACCATGTCCGGTATGATGCCGACGTCGTCCTGCAGGTCGACGTCGACCGGAACGACGGCAGCGCCGCGGGCGTGTTCCAGCCCGGCGCAGAGTGCCGCCTCCTTGCCGAAATTGCGCGACAGATTGACGAGGCGAATGGCGGGATTGTTGTGCATGAAGGACCGGATCGCGAATTCCGTGCCATCGCGGCTGCCGTCATTGATGAACAGGATTTCGCACCGGATCGATGGCGCCAGTTGTTCAAGGATCGTGGCCGTGGCATCCAGAAACGGCCCGATCGCGCTTTCCTCATTATACACGGGGATGACCAGCGTCAGCAGGGTCTGCGTCTCGACGGGGGTGGCGTCGGTCGACAGGTTGAGTTTGACGATGCTCATCGTGTTATCCCATGGCGATGTCCGTGCGTGACGATATGTCTCGCGGTGCTCGGTCAGAAGCATGGGGGGCAACATTGTTCATAAAATGGCCACCTGTTGCCATATTCGTGAAAAATCCGACCGTGATGTGCCGGGGCCGGTCGGACAACCGGACGTCGGTGTCGTCAGAGCAAACGCGCGCGTCGCCCGGTCACAGGGCCGCGCGTCCTTTGACAGACGGCCCGCGCGACACCCGACGGCAGGTCGCGCTGGTGTTTGCCGGGGGCACGCGGGTCCGCTAAGACGGGCCGACACCTCCTTAAAAGGACCCATCCTCATGCCCCCCAAGTTCGGCACCTCCGGCCTGCGCGGCCTTGTCACGGAACTGACGGCTGATCTGGTGGCGGACCATGTGCGCGCCTTCATCCATGCCTGTCCTGTGGGCACCGGCCTGTTCGTCGCGCGCGATCTGCGGCCGTCGTCGCCCGCCATCGCCGACATGGTGATCGCCGCGGCGCGGGGCGAGGGGGTGGACGTCACCGACTGTGGCGCTGTGCCGACACCGGCGCTGGCGCTGGCCTCCATGGGCGCGGGGGCTGCGGCGGTGATGGTGACGGGCAGCCATATCCCTGCCGACCGCAATGGGCTGAAGTTCTATGTCCCGCATGGCGAGATTGGCAAGGCGGATGAGGCGGCGATCTTGGCGGGGCTGGGGCGGGATGCGGGCGGTCACGCCGGAACAGTGACTGAAAATACGCGCGCCGGGGCGGATTACGTGGCGCGCAACGTGGGCGCCTATGGCCCCGCGCTGAGGGGGCAGAGGATCGGCGTCTACAGTCACTCCGCCGTGGGCCGCGATTTGCTGCTGGAGATCGTAGCGGGGCTGGGGGCATCGGTTGTGGAACTGGGGCGGTCCGAGACCTTTATTCCCGTCGATACGGAGGCTGTCGATCCCGCGATCCGCGCGCAGCTGGGGGACTGGGCGAAGGCGCATGGCCTCGATGCCATCGTCTCGACCGATGGCGACGGGGACCGACCGCTGCTGACGGACGAGACCGGAGAGGTCATCGTCGGCGACATCCTGGGGCAGATCACCGGGCAGAGCCTTGGAGCCGAGGTCGCCGTGACGCCGGTGTCGTCGAACACCGGGGCGGAACGCCTGTTCGACCGCGTGGTCCGCACGAAGATCGGCTCGCCCTTCGTGATCGCCGGCATGGCGGAGGCCGGGGGGCGTGTCGTAGGCTACGAGGCGAATGGCGGCTTCCTGCTGGGCTTTGATGCGGAAGGCTCCGCGGGGCCGCTGCCGGCACTGGCGACGCGGGACGCGGTGCTGCCGTTCGTGGCGCCGTTGGTCGCGGCAAAGGAAGGGCTGCGCGCCCTTGTGGCGGCGCAGCCCGCGCGGTTCACGGCTGCCGACCGGTTACAGGAGGTGCCTACGGAGAAGTCCCTAGCACTGGTGGCGAAGTTCGACACCGACCCGGCGCGGCGCGCAGGCTTCCTTGCGTTGTTCGACGGGGTCGAGGCCGGGGTGGACCGGACCGACGGGTTGCGCATGACCCTGACCGACGGCCGGATCGTGCACCTGCGCCCCTCGGGCAATGCGCCGGAACTGCGGTTCTATGCGGAGGCCGACACGGCGCAGGCGGCGCAGGAGACGCTGGCGACGGGGCTGGAGGCGCTAGCGAACGCGTTGAGCACCCGTAAGCGCTCGCCGTTGGCGAACTGGTCATGAATGAAATTCAACGACCAGCGCACATTGGGCTGCGTCTCGACCAAGATGGGGCTCGTGTCCCGACGGCTTTGCGACGCGCCTTCCGCTTGCGCATTGTCAGCCCTTCTTCGCGGTAGAGCCGATAGATCCGGTTGATGCCGATAGGCTGACCACCGCTCTGCTCGACCGCCTCACGCATCACTGCGAGATCGTCGAAACCGGCAACGAGTCGTGGCGCTTCAAGAACCGCGCATGATCAGGGGCTGTCCCGCCTCCGCAACATGATCAGCTACGTCGGGCCAGACCTTGATTACCACCTTCCGCGGGGGGGGGCAAAATTGCCCGCCGCTGCGATCACCCATATCTGCACGCTCGACTACGTCGCCAAAATGCTGGCCGAAGATGCCGAACTCCTCGAGGCCATCGTTTATAACAACGAAAATCTGACCTACGGGAGCATTGTAAGCGTTTACGTGGGCCCCGACGAGACGATCACAGCCCTGACCGATGACGGTATCGAAGTATCCGTCCGGTTGCGGCGCAGTTTCAGGCTTTTTCGGCCTGCCAGTTCTAGGGCATGAGTTCATCGATGCGATTGATCTTGTGATCAGGCAAGCGCTGGAGGACCCGTGTGCGCCACGCTTCGGGGTCGAAGTGATTCATCTTGGCCGTCTCGATGAGCGTGTAGGCGATGGCGGCCGCTTTTCCGCCGCCTATTCATCGTATGCGCCGTCCCCGTCCCATTGATTTCCGCGGTTTCGTTTTGCTGACCCAACGGCGAGTCTCGTTCTGAACATTCAGAAGGAGATTGCGATGGCGGATGGCGGTGAAGGGTTTGACGGCTGCATCGAGGTTGTGCAGCGGACATGTGGAAATCGGCGCTGGCCGAATGATGTGAAGGCGCGGATCGTGGCTGAGAGCTTTCAGCCCGGCGTTCGGGTGGTGGATGTCGCGCGGCGACATGGTCTGGTGGCGCATCAGCTTTCGGATTGGCGGCGTCAGGCGCGCCAAGGGGAACTTGTCCTTCCGGCGGACGCCATGGCCGGGGTGGCGTCTGACGCTCTGCCAACCTTTGTGCCGGTTTCGGTGGAGCCTGAGGACGTCGGTCGGTCCTTTGATGCAGGGGGGACCGGCGGTGTCATCACGATCGAGATCGGGAACGATCTTGTTTTGCGGGTTCCGGGCGATGTTCCGGCAGAGCGAGCAGCAGCGGTGGCGCGCGCGTTGCGAGGCTCGATATGATTGTCGCGGGACAGCGCCAGCCAATCCTGATCGCGACGCGGCCGGTAGACTTCCGCTGCGGGCATAGGGCGCTGGCGCTGATCGTGCAGACCGAGCTGAAGCTTGATCCGCATTCCGGTGTGACGGTCATATTCCGTTCGAAACGCGGCGACAGGCTGAAGATTTTGGTTTGGGATGGAACAGGTCTCGTGATGGTCTACAAAGTTTTGGAACAAGGTAGCTTTGCCTGGCCCAAGGTTCAGGACGGGACAATGCGACTGTCGCGAGCCCAGCACGAGGCATTGTTCGAAGGTCTCGACTGGCGCCGGATCGTTGCACAGCGGGTCACTCCACCGCGTGCAGCGGGATGATTTTGAATTCTGTTTCGACGTTGTTTTATTGGCTTTTCCTATCTGGACTGGCTATAAATCCGCATGTCGCAGTCCTTCGATCTCAGCCTGTTTCCAGACCTTCCACCCGAGGTGACGAAGGCCTTTGCCGCACAGTCTGCGGCGCTGGAATCAGCACGGTTTGAAGCCGCGGTCGAGCGAGCAGCCCGCCTGCATGAACAGGCTGTAGGGGTTGAGAAAGACGCGTTCATCACTGAACTGACGGCACTGGTCGAGAAGCTGGAAGGTCAGGTCGGACAATACCGACATGCGAAGTTCGGACCAAAATCCGAGAAGCTGGACCCCGCGCAGCTCGAACTGGCGCTGGAGGATCTGGAAACGGCCATCGCCGAGACCCAGGAACAGATTGCCGCGGTCGAGGCGAAGATCGCGGCCAGCGAGACCGATCCCGAGAAGAAGGTGCCGCGCAAGAAGCGCACGGCGCGCGCCTTGCCGGAACACCTGCCGCGCGTCGAACGTGTCATTGAGCCAGACAGCATCGTCTGTCCTTGTGGCTGTGGCGATATGGTCAAGATCGGCGAGGATCGGGTCGACCGGCTGGATTACATCCCGGCGCGCTATCAGGTGATCGTCACGATCCGCCCGAAATACGCCTGTCCCAAGGGGCGCGCGGGTGTGGTGCAGGCCAAGGCCCCTGCGCATCTGTTGGAGGGCAGCTGGCCCACCGAGGCGTTGCTGGCGCAGATCGCCGTGTCCAAGCATTCCGAGCACATGCCGCTCAACCGCCAGGCGGTGGTCATGGCGCGGCACGGTGTGCCGATCGACCGATCGGTGCTGGCCGACTGGATGGGTCGGACCGGGGCGCTGATCGCCCCGGTGGTGGACCGCATGGCGGTGCTGCTGAAACAGGGCAGCACCCGGCTCTATGTCGACGAAACCACCGCCCCGGTTCTGGACCCCGGGCGCGGCAAGACGAAGACCGGTTATCTTTGGGCGGTGCTGCGCGATGATCGGGGCTGGAACGGCCCGGGACCGCCGGGTGTGGTGTTCCACTATCGCCCCGGTCGGAAGGGCGAATATGCCGATGAGATCCTGACCGGCTTCAATGGCACGATCCAGGTCGATGCCTATGGCGCCTATACCCACCTGGCCACATCAAAGCGCACGGGCGGCGAACCCTTACGATTGGCTTTCTGCTGGGCCCATGGACGGCGCAAGCTGATCAAGGCCAAGCCGAAAAAGGGCTCGCCCATCGTCGACGAGGCGTTGGTGCGCATCGCAGCACTCTACAAGGTCGAGGATGCGATCCGCGGATCAGCCCCCGACCATCGCCGGGCGGTCCGCCAGGAATTGTCGCGCCCTCTGGTGGATCAGTTCTTCGCCTGGCTGGCCGCTCAGGCCGCACGCA
>JBBSUT010000024.1:0-22611 GCA_038234155.1 Sphingomonadales bacterium
GAAGCGCCATGCGCCTTCGATCCCGGCTTCGGACCACAAGAGATCGCGTTCGGGCGGGCTGTCAGACAGCATGAACCAGCGCACCGCATCCGCGCCATATTGATCGACTATCGCATCGGGATCGACGACATTCTTTTTCGATTTGGACATTTTTTCGATGCGGCCGGCGAACGCCGGACTGCCATCGGCCAGGCACATCCAGTCCGCGCCGTCCTTCTTCACTTCGTCGGGTGAAAGCCAGCTGCCGTCGCCAGCGGACCATGTCTGGTGCGTCACCATGCCTTGCGTGAACAGACTCTGGAACGGCTCGGCCAGCTCGATCATGCCAATGTGCTTGAGCGCCCGCGTCCAGAAACGCGCATAGAGCAGATGCAGGATCGCATGCTCCACGCCGCCGATATATTGGCCGACGGGCAGCCAGCTCTCGGCCTCGGCCCTGTCGAACGGCTTGTCGTCCGGCTGGCTGGCGAAGCGGATAAAATACCAGCTCGAATCTACGAACGTGTCCAGCGTATCGGTCTCACGCCGCGCCGCCTTGCCGCATTTCGGGCAATCGATATGCTTCCAGATCGGATGCCGATCGAGCGGATTACCCGGCGAGGCGAAGTCGATATCCTCGGGCAGCACGATCGGTAGCTGCTCCTTGGGCACCGGCACCGCGCCGCAGCTATCGCAGTGGATGATCGGGATCGGCGTGCCCCAGTAGCGCTGACGCGACACGCCCCAGTCGCGCAGCCGCCAGGTGGTGGACGCCTCGCCCCAGCCCTCGCGGGTCGCGCGGTCGATCACGGCGGATTTCGCTTCGTCGATTGTCAGGCCGTCGAGGAAGCGCGAATTCACGATCCTGCCCTCGCCGTTATAGGCCGTATCGCCGACCGACTCATGCGGATCGCCGTTTGCCGAGACCACGCGGTTGATCGGCAAATCATATTTGCTGGCGAATTCAAAGTCGCGCTGGTCGTGCGCGGGCACGCCGAAGACGGCGCCGGTGCCATAATCCATCAGCACGAAATTGGCGACATAGACGGGCAGAAGCCAGTCGGGGTCGAGCGGATGCGCGGCTTTCAGGCCGGTGTCATAGCCGCGCTTTTCAGCGGTCTCGAGTTCGGCCGCAGAGGTACCGCTGCGGCGACATTCGGCGGAGAACTCGGTGAGCGCCTGATCGCTTTCGGCAAGTTGCAGCGCAATCGGGTGATCGGCAGCGACAGCGACGAAGCTCGCGCCGAAAATGGTGTCGGGACGGGTGGAGAAGACATCCACCTTATCGGCGCGCTCCGCGAGATCGAACGAAAACCGCAACCCCTGGCTCTTGCCGATCCAGTTGGCCTGCATCAGCCGTACCTTGTCCGGCCAGTCTTCAAGTCTGTCCAGACCCTCCAGCAGCTCGTCGGCGAAATCGGTGATCTTCAGAAACCACTGGCTCAGCTTGCGCCGCTCGACCGGGGCACCCGAACGCCAGCCCTTGCCGTCGATCACCTGTTCATTGGCAAGCACCGTGTTGTCGACCGGGTCCCAATTGACCGCGCTTTCCTTGCGATAGACCAGGCCGGCTTCGAACAGGTCGAGAAACAGCGCCTGTTCGTGACCGTAATAATCAGGCTCGCAGGTGGCGAGCTCGCGGCTCCAGTCGAACGAGAAACCGATACGTTTCAACTGTTTGCGCATATGATCGATATTCGCGCGGGTCCATTCTCCCGGATGCACGCCCTTTTCCATCGCGGCATTTTCGGCCGGCATGCCAAATGCGTCCCAGCCCATCGGGTGGAGCACGGCATGACCGGTCATCGCTTTATAGCGCGCCAGCACGTCGCCCATGGTGTAATTGCGCACATGGCCGATGTGGATGCGCCCCGACGGATAGGGGAACATCTCCAGCACGTAGGATTTGGGCCGACCGGGATAGCGATCCGCGGCAAAACTGGATTGCTCTTCCCAAGTCTTTTGCCACCGCGAGTCGGCGGTGTGCGGATTGAAACGGTCTGCCATCAGGCCGCGATCAGCTTGAAATCGCGGAGCGCCTCAGGTCGCGCGCCTTGCCCAAGATGATCTGCTCCATCTTCTGTACCGTAGCCGCGCGTACCGGCGCATCGACCCAGGTGCCGCCGTTATTGGTCTGGCGTGAGGCCGCGACGCGCAAGGCGTCGGCGCGCAGATCCTGATCCAGGATGGTGACGGTCATCTTCATGCGCTCATTTGGGCTCTGCGCATTCACATACCAGTCGGTCACGATAACGCCGCCGGCGCTATCGGTCTGCAGCAGTGGCATGAAGCTGAGCGTATCGAGCGACGCCCGCCACAGATAGCTGTTCACGCCGATCGTGGTGACCTGACTCGCGGCGAGATCAGCCTTGGGACGGCTCGTGCCACCGCAGGCGCCGAGCGCCAATGTAGCGATGATCAGCAGGGCGGAAGCGGAAGGGCGCGTCATGCGCATGGGAGAACCTCGACAGCTGAGAGAAACGGACGATACATTCTATAGATGCAATCGCAGTTAGGGCAAGGATGCTGCATCAGCCGGGGTTAACGCAGGCTTGCCAGGTTGCGGCTGTGAGAAAAAGGACACAGCGACGAGTCAAAATGCGATAAAACCGAGAGCGGTGTCTTTAAGACGCAACCGAATCGGCGTATCGCGATTGGACAAGTTACAACTGGTGGACTGCAACGACATGCCTTCGGCACGCACACAGCTTTGGACAATGGGAGGCGCACTGGCCGCCGCTGTTGTGCTGTGCGGCACTGGGATCGTCGCTGCCAACGCTGCTCCGACGGCTATCGCTTCACCCGGGTTCACCGATGTCCTGCTCGATCCGACCAGCGGCATTTTTACGCCCGCAGGTCTCGATGCCGGTTCCGCCAAGCGTTTCCAGCAAGCGGCGGTGGCCAGCCGCGGCAAGTTTCGTTTTACCCCGGCAGGCGTTAATCAAGCCCGCAGTCGCATATTGACTGTGGCCGTCCGCGCTTCGGGCGACGAACGGTCGGCCCGCGCGGTGTCCGTGCGCAACGTGATCGCAGCTAGCGGCGCTGGCGTGCGTAGCCAGCCAAGCGAGAGCGGCGTGACGATCAAGCCGACAAAATATGAGCTGGGATCGGCCAAGGGGTGGACCAGCTTCGCTCTGCCCACCGAATCGCGTAAAAGCGACGTCCCGTCCATCACGCCGCTCGGCACCGGTGCCAGTTATCGGCTCGATCAGTCGGACAAGCCAGACAAGCGGAGCCGTTTCAACACGCGTGTGACGCTCGAATCTCCCGACAACGGCCGCGCGGTACAGCGCAAGATTGCCGGCTCCAATGATTATGCGCTGGATGTCGGCGGCAGCTATTCGATCACCAAGGGCGTCGATGTGACCGCAGGCGTGCGCTACAAGAGCGAGCAAGAAGCTCCGCTCGCTGACCAACAGCGCGACAGCCAGGCTGTCTATCTCGGAACGCTTATCCGCTTCTGATATGCTTCCTGCCGGATGCGCAAAGCCTGAGCGCCGGACGACTTCATCTTTTCGCAGCCATGGCTCCTCGCGATAGCGTTAATTCATCGATCGCGGCCCAGCCTGCGACCGGCAGCGCACGCATCATCGCAAATCGGCTCTGCGACATTCCGCCGAGCGCAATTACATGGCCACGCAGTGCCGCCCGAGCCGCCAAGCGCGCGAACCGGCCGATGCCGAGCGGTGCTGCGTCCATGTGAGAACGGGTGGGGTAGACCGGGGACACAAGCATCCAATCTGTCCCCTTTCTGCTGGCCAAGGCCAGTTGGCGCAGGTCATGAACCGGAGCGCTGCGTTGCAATCGGTCCCGTTTGCGCGGCTCAAGTCGCCCGGTGCCGCCCCTTAAATGGACGCCGTCTGCCCCCCATTGCCGTGCGGTTCGCGCGTTACCGGCCAGAAAGAGCCGATGTCCGCGTCGTTTGGCGATCCGGCGTAGTTGACGGAACAGCCGCCGGCGATCGTCGGGATCCAGCCGGTCGTGTCGCATCACGATCGCGCTGCCGAACGGCAGGGCGCGGGCACTCGCGAGCAGCGCATCGCCCATGCGCGGATCCGTCATCAGCCAGATGCGCGGGCCGTGCCGCCGCGATGCTTTGCTCTTCGCCATCGCCGCGGCTATAGGCGCAGGCCATGAACGACGCGACCCCTCTCGGCCACATCCGCGCCACCATCGCCGCCGCCGCGGCCCGCGCCGGGCGAGATCCGGCATCGTGCGCTCTGATCGCGGTTTCGAAAACGCGGAGCGCCGCCGAGATCGCTGCGTTGCTCGATCAGGGCCATCGCAGCTTTGGCGAGAATCGCGTCGGCGAGGCGGCGGAAAAGTGGCCCGATCTGCGTGCTTCCTATACCGGCGTACGCCTGCACATGATCGGGCAGTTGCAATCGAACAAGGCCGAAGAAGCGGCGCAATTGTTCGACGTGCTGCATACCGTAGACCGGCCGTCGCTGATCAAGGCGCTCGGCCGGATCGTGGCCGATGGCGGCGCTTGTCCACCGTGCTTCCTGCAGGTCAATATCGGAGAGGAGGCGCAGAAGGGCGGCTGCGCGATCGATGCCATCGGGACGTTGCTGCAGCAGGCGCGCACGGCCGGGCTGTGCGTGTTGGGTTTGATGTGCATTCCACCGCAGGACGTCGAGCCTGCGCCCTATTTCGCGCTGCTGGCCAAACTGGCAGCCGACCATGGTCTGGTGCAGCTCAGCATGGGCATGTCGGCCGATTACGAGACCGCCGTGCTGCTTGGCGCGACGCATGTGCGTGTCGGCACTGCTCTTTTCGGGCCAAGAACATAGCGTTCGGCGCGCACGGTTGACGGCGATCAGGCCGGGTCCGGCAACGCGCCGCCGGTCTCCGGGCCCTTGGCGGCAGCCCCCCGCTCGGCCGATTTCTCGCGCGCCTCCTCCTTGCGCGCGCGTTCCTCCAGCTTCTGCGCCTTCAGTTCCTCGGGCGTGTCGGGCGCTACGAAGCTGATGATGACGTCGTCCACGTCGATCGTCGGACGTGCCAGAGTTGAAAAGAACAGCAGCCGGTTGTCCGGCTTCATCACCGCGACCGGCTCCTCGCCCTTGTCCAGATTGGCGAGGAACTTGTCGTAGGTAAATTTCTCGGTGATCTGCGTTCTGGAGAATATCCATCCGTCGCGCTGGCGATCTTGCAGCGTCTCGAAACTCGGCCCGCTTTCCATCAGCACGCGCCCGCGCCCGACCCGCTGCTGCGGGCCTTCCTCGGAACTCACCAGCGTGATCTGGTCGTAGCCGACCTCTGGCCCCATGTCGGTACCGACGAGCTGGTTGTAGCTGTCGTTTTCCGATGCCACCACAAGGTGCTGGAACTGTGCCATGTCGATGCCGTGCCCGAGCGCTTCGTCCAGGATTTCGCCCTGGTGGATCTCCAGATCCTGGCGGCGGGCCGAGCGCAGCGCAAACTTGCTCGTATCCGAAATCACCACGCGGTACCCCAAGCCTTTCAGAAACTTGCCCAGATCGATCGTCCAGCGATTGGCGCCGACCAGCAGCACGGCTTCCCCCTTGCCCTGATCGATACCAAGCCGCTTGGCCACCCAGCTGGCGGAAAAGCCGTGCGCAACGATAGTGGCGATAACTACGCCGAACACCAGCGGCACCAGCGCATCGGCGCCTTCATAGCCCAAATCGACCAGCCGCAGCGCGAACAGTCCGGTCACCGCGATGGCGACGATGCCGCGCGGCGCGATCCATGCGATGAACAGTTGCTCGCGAAACGGAATGCCGGACAGGAACAGGCTGACGAGCACGGTGACGGGACGCACCACGAACAGCAGGAGCAGCAGGAACACCACGAACCGGGCCTGAAACGCCTGCATGACTTCCCAGTCCAGCGTGGCCGAGAGCAGGATGAACACGCCGCTGATGAGAAGGACGGCCAGGTCCTCCTTGAAGCGGTGCAGCGCGCGGCTGGAATGGATCGGCTTGTTGGCCATTACCACGCCCATGATGGTGACCGTGATCAGGCCGGTTTCGTGCATAATGATGTCGGCCACGACGAAGCCGAAGATTACCGTGATGAGGAGCAGCGGGGCCTTGAGATATTCCGGTACCAGCCCGCGTGGGAACATCCAGGTGAGGCCATAGCCCAGCGCCGCTCCGATGAGTCCGGCGACGAAGGTGGCGCCCACCACCTCAAACGTGATGCCGGCATAGTCCACGCTGTCCCCGCGATAGCTGATGAAGGCGTAAACCGAAACGGCCAGCAGCGCGCCGATCGGATCGTTGACGATGCCTTCCCACTTCAGGATGTCGCGCACCCGGTTGGGCACGCGCAGAGTGCGCAGCATGGGCCCGATCACGGTGGGCCCGGTAACCACCAGGATGCCGCCGAACAGTGCCGCGACGGAGATTGGCAGTCCGGCGCCGTAATAGCCGGCGGCGGTGCCGAGCCCCCAGCCGACGGGTACGCCGATCATGGTGAGCCGCGCGACCCCTGAACCGGCATAGCGCAGATCGCGAAAGTTCAGGCTAAGTCCGCCCTCGAACAGGATCACGGCCACCGCCAGCTTGACGATGGGTTCCAGCAGCGTGCCGAAATCGCGGTCCGGTTCGATCAGGCCCAGTCCTGGGCCGGCAATCAGCCCGGCCACCAGCATAAGCGCAATGGCTGGCAGGTTGGTGCGCCAGGCGACCCATTGCGCGCCGATGCCCAGGACACCGATCAGCGCAATCTTCACCATCAGGGAATCGAGCGGGATCATGCGATCAGTCTATGCAAAGCCAGATGCCCGCTGGCCAGAGAAAAACCATCGCGGTCAATGGCTTCGTGCGCCGCCTCATTCGGGCCGCCTCACGCCTGCCGTCGCACGGGCTGCCGGCTGACGGTCTTTGGGACATGGACCGCCGGGAAACGGGTCAACGGGAAACAGGCCAGCCTATCGGCCAGCGCCACCAGCGCCTCGCCTGCGGGCTCAGCATTGCCCCCGCGGCCACCATCATGACACAGCCGCGCAATTTCGGGATGGTGGACATCCAGCCCTCCGGTCAGCGCGCCGAAGGCGGGAAATATCAGCTTGCGGGGGGTACGTACGAAGCAGCGGCGCGCGATGCGCCGTCCGCGCACCGACATGCGCAGCTTGGGATGGAAGTGGCCAGACATCTCGGGCCGACTCTCGCCGAGGACCGCCTGGTGACGCAGCAGCAAGCCGTCAACTTCGATCTCGGCCAGCGCGCGACCGCCCCAGCGGCCGCTTACCTCCCGGTCGTGGTTGCCGCGGATCCACTGCCAGTCGGTTGCGGCTGTCAACGCCTGTAGCGTCGCGGCGGCACAGGGGGCCAGCCGCGCCTCTCCGGCGTCGTCGTGGAAATTGTCGCCCAGGCAGTAGACTGTAGCGGGCTGCAGCCGGGCAACGAGCGCGGCGATGGCGTCCAGCGTGGCATGGCTGTCATAGGGCGGCAGCATCTGGCCGGTGGCGGCGTAGAAGCTGCCCTTCTCCAGGTGCAGATCGGCCATCAGCAGCGCGCGGCGTTCGGGCCACCACAGGGCGGCGTCACCCGCGACGAAGAAGCGGCGGCCATCGAACGAAAGGGGAACCATGGCCGGGCTATGCGCGATGGCGCGCGGCGTGGCAAGGTTCGGGGCGTGGGCCGCGCCAGGCGATATTGGCCAGGCGGTCAGCGCCGCGGTCATCGCACGCGCACTGCCGTCGTGCGCCGCGCGGCCGTTCTGGCGGCGGCGGGAAGGCCAAACTGCACTTGGCGCTTGTCGAAATCGATGGTCACGCTGTCGAACAGCGCAATGGCGTCCATACCCAGCAGCAGCGCGGGACGATCCTGCAATTCCAGCACCTTGAAGGCATAGGAATCGGCAAAGCTGATCGGCAGATCCCGAACCGTCGCTTCCGCGATCGTCATCTGCCGGGCCAGCGCATAGGTGGCCGCAATGGTCTCGCCCGTCACGCTGCGCAGCAGGCCGGTGGCCACCCGTGCGCCGCGGCGGCCCAGCATCCGATCACGCAGCGCCGGGTTGCCGATGCTGGTCTGCGTGCCGGTATCGATCACCAGATCGGTGGGGATGCCGTCGATCAGCGCCTGATGGATCACCATCCGTCCGCGCAACCGGCGGGCGTTGACCACGATGGTGCCGTCCAGCGCCACGCCGGTGCGCCATTTGCGGCCCGTGCGCTCCACCGTCATTCGGTCTCTGGCGAAATCCAGCACCACACGGTGTCCGTCCAGTCCGTCCAGCCCGATCAGTCCTTGCGCGCCCAGATGGCGGCGCTCCAGCGCAGGCGCTTCCAGCCCGTCCAGCGCGATGGTCTCGGTCGCCAGCCGATCGACGAGGAAAGACGGCGCGACATGCCGTCCGGCGATGGTGGCAAGCGCCAGATCGCTGCCCTGCTCCAGCGTAAGACGGCGCGCCAGATCGGTGGAGATGACCGTGCGTTCCGATCCGGTGTCGATGAAGAAGTAATAGGGTCCGGCCCCGTTCAACGACACCTCCACCGATACGCGGTTCGAACGGTCGATGCGGTACGGCTGGAACATCGGCGGCAGCGTGACCTGCGCGATCGGTGCGGGCAGGCTCAGGGCGCGCGGGGAGACTTGCGCCGCGGCGGGGCTGGCGGCCACCACCAGCGCGGCGAGCGCGGCGCGTAAGCTGACAAGGGTGACACCCCATCGGCCGGACATTCTGTTGAAGCGTGCCAAATGATCGACGAATTGTCGGGCCAGACGCCGGGCGCGGGAGGAAGCCTTTGCGGTCACGGCAAGATTATAGCAGGAGCGGGTCGTGTGGGACAGCCGGTTGGGCTATTCAGAACCGATGGTAGCCCGAGCCGCCGCCAGCAATGTTTTGGATGACGGCACTGTATGCGGTGACGATCGCCTTCCGACCCCCCGGTATCCTCTCCAGATACTCCCTGCAGGCGACCCTCCAGATGGCCCCCGCTACAGCGTCATCGCCTCCGCGATAAGCGCTTCGGCTTCGGCGATCAATTCGTCGTCAGCGCTTCCCTGCGCCACGCTCTCGCGGCCGATCAGCACAAGCAGCGGCACCGCCAGCGGGCTGACCCGGTCCAGATCGACGTGCAACATCGTGTCTTCCGCCCGATCGAGCAGGTCGCCCAGCCGGCCCACATCGGTCAGCCTCGCGCGGGCATCGGCCCAGGCGGCCTCCAGCAGCACATGATCGGGTTCATATTTGCGCAGAACATCGTAGATCAGATCGGTGGAAAAAGTCACCTGCTTGCCGGTTTTGCGTTTGCCGGGATGTTGCCGTTCGACCAATCCGGCGATCACCGAAACTTCGCGAAAGGCGCGTTTCAGAAGCGCGGACCGTTGCACCCAGTCCGTAAACTCACCGCGCAGGATATCCTTGGAGAACAGCGCGGCGGGATCGGTCACCGGTTCCAGTCCGTAGCAGGCCAGCGCATAATCGTTTGACACAAAGCCCAGCGGTTTTAGCCCGCGATGTTCCATGCGCTTGGTGATCAGCATGCCAAGCGACTGGTGGGCGTTCCACCCCTCGAAACTATAGGCGATCATATAATGGCGCCCCTCGCGCGGAAAGGTTTCGACGAGCAGCTGGCCGGGCTCCGGCAGCACCGAGCGTTCGGACTGGACCGATAGCCATTCCTGTACGTCCGCCGGAAAGCGCTGCCACTGGCTGCGATCGTGCAGGAACCCGCGCACCCGGGCTGCCAGATTGGTGCTGAGCGGCATGCGTGCGCCAACATAGGTCGGGATGCGTGCCGGGCGGCTGGTGGCCCGCACGAAGAGGTCGGTATCCTTGATTCGCTCCACCTCGAGGCTGAGGCCGGAGAAGAAAAACGTATCGCCCGGAGACAGCGACGCGGCGAAATATTCTTCGACCGTGCCCAGCTTGCGACCGTTTTTGAAGCGCACATCCAGCGTGGCGGCATCGACGATGATGCCGGCATTCATGCGGTGCTGCGTAACGAACCGCGGATGGCTGACGCGCCAGCGCCGGTCGCCTGCCGCGATCGGCCCGGCCGCTTCGTCGTTGACCGGGGCTAGCCGACGGAACCGGTCGTAGCTTTTCAGCGCATAGCCGCCGTCGCGGATGAAATCGACAATGCGGGTGAAGGATAGCGGCGTCAGCGCGCTATAGGGCAGGGCGCTGTGCACCTCATCCAGCAGATCGGATTCGCGAAACGGCGCGGCGCAGGTCATCGCCATGATATGCTGGGCGAGCACGTCGAGCCCGCCAGGACGAAAGATGTCGGGATCGCGCTCGTCGGCTTCGACGGCGTCGAGCGCGGCCTGCGCTTCGAGATATTCGAAGCGGTTGCCGGGCACGACGATCGCCTTGCTGGGCTCGTCCAGCCGATGGTTGGACCGCCCGATCCGCTGCAGCAGGCGTGACGATCCTTTGGGCGCGCCCATCTGGATCACGCAGTCGATATCGCCCCAGTCGATGCCCAGATCCAGGCTGGCGGTGGCGACCAGCGCGCGCAAGGTCCCGCGCGCCATCGCTGCTTCCGCCTTGCGCCGAACTTCGACCGCGAGGCTGCCATGGTGGATGCCGATGGGCAGGCTCTCGTCGTTCGATTTCCACAGGTCCTGAAAGATCAGCTCGGCGAGACTGCGGGTGTTGCAGAATACCAGCGTGGTGCGGTTGGCGGCGATCAGCTCCATGACCTGCGGCGCGGCGTAGCGGCCCGAATGTCCGCCCCAGGGCACGCGGCCCAGCGGCAGCAATATGGAAATGTCGGGGTCCGCGCCTTTTTCGCCCTGCACCAGCCGCACGCTATCGATGTCGCCATAGGGCGCCAGCCAGGCGCGATATCCATCGGCATCGGCGACGGTGGCAGAGAGTGCGGCGCGGCGCATGGCTGGCGCGATTCGCTGCAGCCGGGCCATCGACAGCGACAGCAGATCACCGCGTTTCTGCGTGGCAAAGGCGTGCACCTCGTCAATCACTACGCGCTTCAGGCCGGCAAACAGCGTGACGCTGTCAGGATGCGACAGCAGCAGGCTGAGCGACTCTGGCGTGGTCAGCAGGATGTTGGGCGGGCGGCTGCGCTGGCGCGCCTTGCGGTCGGATGGTGTATCGCCGCTGCGCGTTTCGACGGTAAGGTTCAGCCCGATCTCCTCGATCGGTGCCTTCAGGTTGCGCTGGATGTCGACCGCCAGCGCTTTGAGCGGAGAGATATAGAGCGTGTGCAGCCCCTCCACGGTGCCCTCTGCCGCATCTGCCAGCGTCGGCAGAAACCCCGCCAGCGTTTTGCCCGCCCCGGTGGAAGCCACGAGCAACGCATGCGTTCCCGCCCGGTCTGCCGCCAACATCGCCGTCTGATGATCGCGTATCCGCCAGCCGCGCGCATCGAACCAGGCGGCGATCGGCGGCGGCACAGCATCGGTCACAGCGATGTCTTCAGGCGAGGGGGTCCTTTCGGGCATCCTCTGCGTCCTCGGCATCGGCGCGGTCATACAGATCGCGGGTGGCGCGTTCGGTGTGGTCCAGATCAGCCTGCGTCGTGTCTTTCTTGTTGCGCAGCAGCGCCCAAGCGATGGCACAGACCAGGATAATCGGCCCTATTATCGTCGCGAAGCCCCAGATACCGCCCATATTTATTCTCCTAAGCAAACTGTCGGGGGCGTAACGAACCGGCGCGCGATCCTATCCATCGAAAATGGCGTGTCCGTCCTGCTAATGCCCAGCGCTCTCCCCGCGTTCGATGCCCGACAGTGCCAACTGCTCGTCGATCTGCGCCATCAGCCTTTGCAGGCCCTCTTCGCTGCTGGCCTCGGCGCGGGCAACGAGCACGTCCTGCGTATTCGAGGCGCGCAGCAGCCACCAGCCGTCAGCGGTGTTGACGCGCGCGCCGTCGATATCGCTCATGTCCGCGCCCGCATCCTTCATGCGCGCCACGATTTCGTCGACCGCAGCAAATTTGCGGGCTTCATCCACCTGAAAGCGCATTTCGGGCGTGTTGATCATCTCGGGCATGGCCGATCGCAAGTTGGTTACCGTTGTTCCCAACAGGCTGGCGGCCTTGATCAGGCGGACGGCGGCGTAGAGCGCATCGTCGAACCCGTAATAATCATGCTTGAAGAAGATGTGGCCGCTCATCTCGCCGGCCAGCGGGCTGCCGGTTTCCTTCATCTTGGACTTGATCAGACTGTGGCCGGTCTTCCACATCAACGGTTTGCCGCCCAGTTCGGTGATCTTGTCGTACAGCGCCTGGCTCGCCTTCACGTCGGCGATGATGGTTGCTCCCGGCTCTTCCTTCAGCACGTCAGCCGCAAAGATCTGCATCAGCTGGTCGCCCCAGATGATGCGCCCCCGCCCATCGATCGCGCCAATCCGGTCTCCGTCGCCATCGAACGCTATGCCGAAGTCCAGCCCCTCGTCTGCGACCAGCTTCTGCAGGTCTTCCAGATTCTCGGGCTCGGTCGGGTCCGGATGGTGGTTGGGGAAGGTGCCGTCGACCTTGGTGAACAGGCAGTGGTGTTCGCCGGGCAGCTTCAGGACCAGCTTTTCGAGCGCCGGGCCAGCCGCGCCGTTGCCCGCGTCCCAGCCGACGCGAAAGCCGGTGAACCGTTCCGCGCCGCGCGTAATGCGATCGATATAGGCATCCAGCATCGGCTGTTCGCGCGCGGCGCCTTTTTCGGCCGTATCGTCCCAGTCTCCCGATCGGGCCATGGCGCCCAGCTTCTGGATGTCCGCACCGAAGAACGGCCCGCCTTGGAACACCATCTTGAAGCCGTTGTAATCGGGCGGATTGTGGCTGCCGGTGATCATGACGCCGCCATCGACGTCCTCCATGCTGGCTTCAGCATAATAAAGCATAGGCGTGGGACCAAGGCCAACACGCACGACGTTGCAGCCGGTGGCAATCAGGCCCTTCACCAGCGCGTCCTCCAGCATCGGCGAGCTTTCGCGCCCGTCGTAGCCGACCGCCACGGTGCTGCCGCCGGCGCGGCGGATCAGCGTGCCAAATCCCCTTCCGATCGCGTCCGCATCGTCCGCTTCCAGCGTCTCCCCCAGGATTCCCCGGATGTCATATTCGCGCAAGGAGCTGGAGTGGAACTGATGGGGCATGGCAACGATGTCCTTGATATGCAGGGAATGCGGCGCCTGCGGGAATTTGGCGCGGCGAATATGGGGTAACTAACGCGGGGGCCGCACGGTTGCACGGGCGAGCAGGAGATCGCGCGCCTCAGTGAGCGATTGCAGCGATTCAGCGTCGTCGCCGGATTGGGGGCGCAGCGCGTTGACCTTGCGCCGCCAGGCCGCGCGCACATCGTCGGCATCGGCATCGTCGCGCACACCGAGCAGCCGCGCCGCATCGCGCTCTGGAACCGTAACGACTGGGAGCGCTTCGCGCGCTCTGGCATCCACCGCCCGCGCGCGCTTGCCCCGCCACCAGAACCAGATGACGGCGGCCATGACAGCGAGCAGGAGCAGCTTGCCCATATCAGGCAGCCAGGGCCGATTTTAGCTGCAGCGCGCCGATCAGCTGGCGCAGCTCCTGACGTGCGGCGATGTGGCTGGTGCCGAGCTGGCCGAGCTGGCCTTTGTCGAGCAGCGTCAGCCCGCTCGGAAAAAGCTCGCGGTAGATCACCCGCTCGCTGAGGCCAGGAATCACGCGAAAGCCCACGCGTTTGGCCAGCGCGTCGAGCGCGCCGCCGACGCGCTGCTGGTTGCGCGCCTCCATGTTGTGGAGCCGGTTGCGCAGCACCACCCAGTCGATCGACTCGCCTTCCTGGCGGGCGCGCTTGGTCCGCGCCTCCCAGATCAGTTCGGCGTAGAAGCTGATCTTGGTCACCTTGAAGCTTTCGGCGTCGACCTTCCCGATCAGATCGAAATCCACAAAACTGTCGTTGATCGGCGTCACCAGCGTGTCGGACCGCGTGGCGACGAACCGGGCGAAGGGGTCGTCGCGCCCAGGGGTATCGAACAACAGGAAGTCCATGCCCTCGCCCATCCGCGCGATCTGCCGTTCGAGTTCTGTCTGGTCGGGCTCCTCGAGCGCCTCGAACGCAGGGGAGGCCAGATCGATATCCCGGCGCGTGGCGGTGTCGCTGCGGTTCTCCAGATAGCGAAACAGCGTACGCTGGCGGCTGTCCAGATCGATGCAGGCGACCTTGGCCCCCTGCATCGCAAGCCCGACGGCGACGTGCACGGCGGTGGTCGATTTGCCGGTGCCGCCTTTTTCATTGGCGAAGACGATTATGTGCGGGCCGTGCGCGGCCATGAATATTTCCCCTGCGGTCCGAGCAAATGGCTTGAGGCGACAAGCCCGGACTGAGATATGTCGATGACCCCGGTTATTGCCGTGCGGCGGCAAGCGGCGATAAGGCAGCCGGGTCTACCGAAGGGACGTTACAGGTGCAATTGATCAATCGACTGGACGCGCTGCGGGCCGCGGTTTCCGATATGAAAACCGGTGGAGCACGGCTGGCGCTGGTGCCGACCATGGGCGCGCTGCACGCCGGGCACCTGCGGCTGGTGGCCGAGGCGCGCGAGCGCGCCGATGCGGTAGCGGTATCGATTTTCGTCAACCCCGCGCAATTCGGGGCTGGCGAGGATCTGGATGCCTATCCGCGCGCACTGGCGCAAGACAGAGCCAAGCTGGAGGAAGCGGGTACAGACCTGCTGTGGGCGCCGTGCGTGGAGCAGGTCTATGGCCCCGGCTTCGCCACCTCCGTCAGCGTCGGCAGCGTGAGCGAAGGGCTGGACGGCGCATCACGGCCCGGCCATTTCGATGGGGTGGCGCTAATTGTGGCCAAATTGTTCAATCAGGTTGGGCCTGATATCGCATTGTTTGGAGAGAAGGATTATCAGCAGCTCAGCGTGATCCGGCGTATGGTGCGGGACCTGGATTTCCCGGTCGAGATCGTCGGGGTGCCAACGGTGCGCGATGCCGACGGGCTCGCCCTGTCGTCGCGCAACGCCTATCTTTCCGCTGCTGCCCGCGCGCGCGCCGCGGCGCTGCCGGCTGCGCTCGAAACGGCGGCGCGGGCCATCGCAAACGGCCACGATGTCGGAGCGGCGCTGGACCGGGCGAAGGCGGCGCTGACCGCGGCGGACTTTTGTGCGATCGATTATCTGGAGCTGCGCGATGGCGCGGACCTGTCGCTCCTATCGGCCTGGCGCCCGGGCGCCCGTCTGTTTGTCGCGGCACGCATGGAAAAGACGCGTTTGATCGACAATATCGCGGTCGCGCCAAAATAATCGCTGCCGCGTTAACTATTCGTTGACCATCTTCTGGTGAATCTGTGTCGTTGGAGGAATGAATCCAAAGGGAATTGGGGAACAGGGAACATGGCAAGCAGCTTGAAGAGCGCACGCTTTCTGATCGAAAGCAGACTGGCCGATGCGGCGATGGGCAATCCCGCCGCACTTTACGAACTGGGCATGACCTATTCGACCGGTTCCGGCGGCGTCGCCGTTGACCTGATAGAAGCACATAAATGGTTCAACCTCGCCGCGCTGAATGGCAGCGAAGAGGGCATGATCTGCCGCGCCGAGATTGCCTACGACATGACCGCGCGGGAAATTTCCGAAGCGCAGCGCGAAGCCCGTGCCTGGCTGCGGTCGACCGAAGTCCGCGCGGCCTGAGCGCATTATCCGCTTTTCCTGAACGGCCCCATGTCGTTCAGGAACGCGATCTCCTGCGCCACCGCATCGCGCTCGCGCGAGAGAAAATCGCCCACCGCTTCGCGAAAACCCTCGTCGGCGATAAAATGCGCCGAATAGGTCGGCGTCGGCTCGTATCCGCGCGCCAGTTTGTGCTGACCTTGCGCGCCGGCCTCCACCGTGGTCAGACCGCGCTCGATCGCAATGTCGATCGCCTGATAATAGCACAGCTCGAAATGCAGGAACGGCACATCCGCCAGCGCGCCCCAGTAGCGGCCGTAGATCGTGTCAGCACCAATCAGATTGAGCGCCCCGGCGATAGGCTGGTCTCCGTCAAACGCCAGCACCAGCACGATATCCTCGCCCAGCCGCGCGCCCAGCAGATCAAATGCGCTGCGCGTCAGATAGGGCGTGCCCCATTTGCGCGCGCCGGTGTCCTGGTAGAATTGCCAGAAGGCATCCCAATGATCCGGCGTAATACCGTCACCGCTGAAACGCGCGATTCGCACCGCACCCTGGGCGGCGGCGCGTTCCTTGCGGATATTTTTGCGCTTGCGGCTGGATAACGCGGCCAGGAATGCATCGAAATCGGCGTACCCCCGGTTCTTCCAGTGGAATTGGCTGTCGGTTCGGATCAGCCACCCCGCCGCCGCGAACAGGGCGATCTGATCGGGCGCAACGAAACTGGCATGGGCGCTGCTCAGCCGGTTCTCCCG
Source organism: Sphingomonadales bacterium (assembly GCA_038234155.1). GTDB lineage: Bacteria > Pseudomonadota > Alphaproteobacteria > Sphingomonadales > Sphingomonadaceae > Novosphingopyxis. The sequence continues at coordinate 16,272 of JBBSUT010000024.1, forward strand.
CACCACAGTCTCGGCGGCGTTCAGCAGCGGGGCGGCCAGCGCCGCGTCGCGCAGCAGCAGGCGTGGGCCGGGAACGGGGGAGAAGGGCGCAGCGATCTGCAGCTTGGGATAATAGCGCCCACCCGCGCTTTCGAACGCATGCGCCCAGCTTTGGTCGAACACATATTCGCCCTGGCTGTGGGTCTTGAGATAGGAAGGCAACGCCGCGGCAATACCGCCGGTGCCGTCCCTGATCACGATCGGTGCGGGGTTCCAGCCGCTGCGGCCGCCGACGCTTCGCGAATCCTCCATCGCTGAGAGGAATGCATGGCCGGTAAACGGATTGCCGGATGGATTGCACGCATTCCACTCGGCGGCGGGCAGCGGGGCGACGCCCCGGGCGATCTGCGCGATGATGGGGCTGTCAGGCATCGGCTATGAAACGCATGGCGTGCGCCCGGTTTCCATCGGCCGTGGCCGTTCCCATCAGCCGTGGCCGATCAAACGCGAATCGCCACTATCGCATCGACTTCCACGGCGGCGTCCAATGGGAGAACCGGCGTCGCGACCGCGCTGCGGGCGTGCCGGCCGGCATTTCCGAAAACCTGTTCCATCAGGTCCGACGTACCGTTCACCACCTTGGGCTGGTCTGTGAAATCGGCGGTTGAGGCGACAAAGCCGCCCAGCTTCACAATCTGCTCGACCCGCTCCAGATCACCGCCCAGCGCCGCTTTGATCTGCGCGATCAACATGATTCCGCAGGCACGCGCAGCTTCCACACCGCGCTCCAGCGAAATATCCGCGCCCAGCTTTCCGGTGACCAGCTTCCCGTCGATGAACGGCAACTGGCCCGAAACGTAGAGCATGCCGTTCGCCATCACTGCGGGTCGATAGGACGCCACCGGGGCGGCGGGTTCCGGCAGGGTGATCCCCAGATCGGCCAGATTCGATTCGTAGCTCATGCCATTTCTCCTATCGGGGCTGTGGTGGCGGGGGCCGGGCCTTCGGCCACCCGCGCTTCGATCCATGCCAGGGCCTCGTCCCAGGCATCGATCCGCGCGTGTGCGTGCGCGGCGGGTGGGATGCTGCCGGCCAGTCGCGGTTCGCCAACCATGTGTAGCCGCCACACTTCCGGCCGGTGTTTGGCGACCGATTCGTGATGATTGGGCAGATCGTCGATGAACACGGTCACGCTGGGATCGAAACGGTCCACTATGGCGCTCAGCGGCGTGCCTTTGCCACCCTGGTTGCAGCGCACCTCATGATCGATACCGACGGCTTGGAGCTGCGCGCGGCGCGCGTCCTGCCGGTGATCGAGCAGATTGGTCAGCACGACGACATCGGCCGTGCCAGCCAGCGTACGAATCGCCGCGACGGCACCGTCGATCGGCTGCTGTCGGTCCATCTGATCATCGAAGAACGCGTTCAGCAGCGGCCAGACATCGTCCGGCGGCACCAACGTTCCGTCATGCTTGTGGCGCAGCGCCTCGGCAAAACCGCCATGATCCAGATCGAAGCGGATACCATGATCCTCCTCCAGCCATTCCGCGAACGGGACAACCATGTGCAACAGCACTTCATCGCAATCGGTAATGATCAGCGGCCGTCGGGCGGGCGGGGAATTGCTCATAGGTCCAGCTTTCTGGCGGCGTCGGGGATCTGCGAGGGGTCGATCTGGCGCGCCTCGGCATAGCTTACAAGGTCCGGCTCATAAGCTTCCAGAAATCCCAGCACGGCGCGGTGGGTGGCCTGGTCCCGCAATCCGGCGCGCAGCGTATCGGGCGTCAGGCCGGTCAGGTCGAGGAAACGGACCGCGCGCGCGTCGTTGCCCATGATCCAAGCCAGCGCATCAAGCGCCAGCGCGGCCGGATCGGTGTTGGAGGTTGGCGTGCGCACGCGCTTGGCTTAGGGAAATGGCAACGAAGCGCAAGCGGGGGTTCTATCGATCATGGCCAAACGCATCCTCATCGTGGAGGACAACGCGCTCAATCTGAAGCTGTTCACCGATTTGCTGCGCGCCCACGCCTTTGTGGTGGAGCCGCTGATCGACGGACGCGAGGCGCTGGCCACCGCGCGCGCGTTCAAGCCCGATCTCGTTATCATGGACATCCAGCTGCCGCATGTCAGCGGGCTGGAACTGATCGCGCTGCTGAAGGCGGATCCGGTGCTGAAGTCGATCCCGATCCTGGCCGTCACCGCCTATGCCGGCAAGGGCGACGAGGAACGGATTCGTGAAGCCGGCGCGGAAAGCTATGTTTCCAAACCGGTGGCGGTGATGAAATTCGTAGAGGCCGTCCAGGAAGCCATGCGTTGAGCGATGTCCTATCTCTTCACCTGCGCTCACGAGCAGTGCGGTAGCCGGCAAAAACCCTATTTGATCTTGGCTTCCTTGAACTCAACATGCTTGCGCACAACGGGATCATATTTGCGGAACGTCATCTTCTCGGTGATGTTGCGCGGATTTTTCTTGGTGACGTAGAAAAAGCCCGTGTCTGCGGTGCTGACAAGCTTGATCTTCACGGTGGCGGGTTTCGCCATGGCAGATATCCTATTCCAGAAGGTCGGGTGCGGCGGCGTATGCGGGTCCCGCGCGCGCTGCCAACAAGCCGCCGCCCCTGCATGGCCGCCGCCTGAAAGTCAAGCGCGCGCGCCGCGCCGCCACAGGTTCGGCTGCGCGATACCACAGCTATGCCCTTCTGCCACACAGCCTTCATCGCCTTTTAACCATGCCGAAGCATAATGCGTCTAAGGACATGAGCGAAGATGGTGCGGTTCATCAAACAACGAGGCGTAGCGGACGACAGACTGAGGATTGGCTGAAAACGGGGCCGACGACGGGCCCAGGAGCAGGGGCAGGGTCATGTTTCACGGCAACAGCGGATTTCATGCACGCGAGTGGGCGGTTCGTATCGAGTTTTGCGGGCTGATTGATGCTCTTGAAGCGATCGATGCGGCGCGCGATCCGGTCTATTTCCTGATCAAGCTGGAACAGTTGCGCACCGATGCCCGCCGCTGCCGCCTGGGCGCGCTCGTGGCCGTGGCCGACAAATGCGAACAGGCGCTGGTTCGCGCCGTGCATCAGGACAATATGCGCAACATCGAACGCGATTATGCCGCGTTGATGCGCGAGGCGGTGGACTGCGGGGACGTTTCCGCTGCCCAGAGCGAAGCGCTGCTGGCGTCCGTCGCCTATCGCATGACCGGCTGAACCGGCACATTTTGGACGCGTTTCTCACCAGTTTCCTCGCCGTTCTACTGTCCGAAATCGGCGGGCGCACCCAATTGCTCGCCGCGCTCGTGGCGATTCGCTTCGATTCGGATCGGCGCGTGATGTTGGGCATGATGCTGGCGATCCTGGTCAATGTCGCGGTGTCTGCGCACCTGGGCAGCTTTATCCACGGCGTCATCAGCGAACACGCCTTGATGCTGTTTTATGCGCTGGCCTGCCTGTTCGCGGGCCTGACCATGTTGGCCCCGCATCGCGGTGTGGCCGAACCGATCCTGCGGCTGGGCGCGCTGCCGGGCAGTTTCGCCGCGCTGTTCTTGTCCATGCTGGGCGACAAGGGTCAGTTCCTGATCTTGGCCACCGCGGCGCGCACGGACATGCCGTTGCTGGCCGGCGCCGGCGGTTTTCTGGGACTGGCCGCAGCATGCCTCCCGGCAATCGTACTGCGCAAACACTTGGCGCACGTGGTGCCGCTGGTTTGGGTGCGCCGAATTGGGGGCGCGCTGTTCACGCTGATCGGCGTGATGCTGGCGATCACGGCCTTTGGACTGGCCTAATTTTGGACTGGCCTGATCTTGATCGAATAGCTGAATAAGGACCGCCACTGCTAATCGGCTGCGTCGATTAGAATGACGATGGCAATTGCCGGAAACCATCGCGCGCCTTGAGGGTTGTTCTGGCAGAGAAACGACCAATGTACTTCGAAAGGCTCATTTCCATGACCGCCAAGCACCCCGGTATCGACGATAACAGCAAGAAAGCGCTGGCTGACGCCCTCAACGGCATCCTCGCAGACAGCTATGCGCTGTATCTCAAGACCAAGAATTTTCACTGGCACATGCACGGCCCGCATTTTCGCGACTATCACCTGCTGCTTGACGCGCAGGCTGCCGAGATTTTGGGAACAACCGATGCGATCGCCGAACGGGTCCGCAAGATTGGGCTGAAAACGCTGACATCGATTGGATCGATCACCAAGCATCAGTCGATCAAGGACACCGACGAGACCGACATCCCTGCGGAAAAAATGCTGAACGATCTACGCACTGACAATCTGGCCTATATCGTCAAGCTGAAAGCGGCGAAGGAACTGTGCGAGGAAACCGGCGACAATGCTACTGACGGACTCATTGATGACTGGACCGACATGGCCGAAGAACGCGCATGGTTCCTGGCGTCGACGCTCGATAAGAATTGAGCCAAGCACGGAAGATTTGAGCGACCGGGCATTGCCGAATGGCGGCGCCCGGTTGTTTTCGGGCGCGTCCGCAAGCGCCTAATAAAGCGACATTGGCACATCGGGCAGTGTTCCGAGCGATGGCCGGGCGAAATAATAGCCTTGGCACAAATCGACACCCAGAGCGCGTACGGCAGCAACTTCGTCCTTGGTCTCCAGTCCTTCCGCCAGACACAGGATATCGAGCGACTTGGCCATCTGAACGACCGCCCCGACGATGGCACGTTTGGGGGCAGAAGTATCGATCCCGCGCAAAAGCGACATATCGAGCTTGATCAGATCGGGAAGCAAATCGGCCAGCAGGGTAAGTCCGGCATACCCCGCCCCGAAATCGTCGATCGCGGTCATAAATCCAAATTGGCGATAGGCCGCGATAATATGTCGGACATGCGGCACATCGCGCATATGTTCGTCTTCGGTAAATTCGAACATCAGCCGCGTCGGTTCGAGATGAACCCTGTTGGCCGCCGCGAGTGTCGCCCGGATGCAGGCAGACGGTTCATAGACAGCATTCGGCTTGAAGTTGATCGATAGCCGGCTGGATGCTTGCGGAGGCAATAGCGGGCCGGCCAGTTCGATCGCCTTGACCCGGCAGGCCTGATCGAAAGTGTAGAGGGATTGGGCATCCACCTGTGCCAAGATTTCATTGGCAGACTGACCAACTGGTCCACGAACCAACGCTTCATAACCCCAGATCTCTTGGTTGATCAGGCTCACGATTGGCTGGAATGCCATTGTAAAGTCGAACGGTAGCGATCGCCCTTCGCGGCAAGCTTCGCATTTTTTGCTGGCCGTCCGCTCTCGCAGGAACAGCTTATGGTCAATTGCGGACATATTTCGCTGGTTCCAAATTCCAGCGGAAATATATGCCGAACAAGACTTTAGAATTTGATAAAGGCGGAAAGGCGATGGCGCCGCTCAGTGCCATACAATGCCGCCGCATCGCGCCGCGACTGCCCTGTAAAAAAAAGGCGGCCCAACGGGACCGCCCTCTGATTTGCAACAGATCCCGATCGGCTCAGCTGATCGCGCTGAGGTTCACTGCCGAATATTTGCCGCGGCGATCGACTTCGATGTCGAACTCCACCCGGTCGCCCTGGGCGAGAGCGGACATGCCGGAGCGTTCCACAGCGCTGATGTGCACAAAGGCATCGGCCTCGCCATCCTCACGCTCGATAAAGCCGAAGCCCTTGTCGTCGTTGAAGAACTTGACCGTGCCCTTGGCCTTTTCACCGGTCAGCTCGCGCTGCGGGGCGGCTCCGAAGCCGCCCGAACCACCAGGTCCGCCAGACCCGCCCGGGGCAGGCCGTGGTGCGCGATCAACCGCTTCCACCGCCATTGGCTCGCCTTCGATCTCCAGATCGCTGGCCGATACCTTTCCGCCGCGATCGACGAGCGTGAACTTGAGCGGCTGTCCTTCGGCTAGTCCGGTCAGCCCAGCGGCTTCCACGGCGCTGATGTGGACGAACACATCATCCGGCCGATCGTTACATTGAATGAAGCCGAAGCCTTTCTGGCCATTAAAGAATTTGACCACGCCTTCGCCCGAACCGACAACCTGCGCGGGCATGCCGCCTCCGCCGCCGCTGCGCCGGGGCGCACCGCCACCGGAAAAGCCGCCGCCCCCGCCGCCGCCGAAGCCGCCGCGCGGCGCACCGCCGCCCCCGCGATCATCGCCGAAATTGCGCGGAGCACCGTCGAAGCCGCCGCGTCCACCGCCGCCGCCATCAGATGGTCCGGAATCCCTGTATCCGTCGAAATTTTCGTCGCCGAAACTGTCGCGCTTGTCACGGCCCTTGCCGCGCCGCTTACGGTCAAAACTCATGTCTTCGGTATCACCTTCGCTTCGCCCCCCGGTCCGGCAAGTGCAGCGAAGGACGACTGACTGCACTTCCAAA
>JBBSUT010000025.1:0-22574 GCA_038234155.1 Sphingomonadales bacterium
CGCCAGAGCGGTGAACAGCTTGACGTCCCCCCCGCCCATTGCGCGCAGGTAAAAGAAGATCGAAAAGATCAGAAACACCATGCCGGCCACGATCAGATGGGAAACCATGTCGGGCCAGATCGGTTCACCTGAGGCCAGCCAAAACAACGGCGCGCCCAGTGCGATGGGCAGGACGACCTTGTTATATATTTTGCGGTCACGAATATCCGTGACGATCGTCACCAGCAGCGCGATTGCCAATGCGGCGAGCAGTCCGTAAACGATGAATTCTCCCGTCATTCCCGGACCATTAACCAGCACTGCTTGCCAAATGGTAACTATCGATCGCCGCGCCATTCCTGCTTCCGCCACCGAGAGCCGCTGGCACACGTATGACGGCTGGGCGATACGCCGGATCGACTGGCGCGCCGATACCCCGCGCGGATCGCTGCTGTTCATGCCGGGCCGCGGCGACATCTATGAAAAATATCTGGAAACCCTCCATGGCTTGTGGGTGAGTGGCTGGAACGTCACCGCCTGTGACTGGCGCGGACAAGGCGGATCGGGCCGCAACTCGGACCGGCCGCATATTGGGCACGTTTCCGATTTCGGGATATGGACCGATGATCTGGCCGACTTCTGGCAGCAATGGACCGCAGAGGTGCCGGGCCCGCATGTGCTCATGGGGCACAGCATGGGCGGCCATCTGGTCCTGCGTGCGCTGGCCGAACGGGTTGTCGATCCGGATGCCGCGATCCTCAGTGCGCCCATGCTCGGCATTCGCGCCGGCGGCGTGCCGAGCGGCATCGGCCATGCCTATGCCCGGCTAATGGCGCGGATCGGTGATCCAGCGCGCGCCGCCTGGAAGGTGAGTGAGAAGCCCGGTTCGCCTGCGTCGATGCGCCACAAGCTGTTGACGCATGATAAGGCGCGTTATGATGATGAGGCAGGCTGGTGGCGGCTGCGGCCAGACCTGGAGATGGGCCCCGCGAGCTGGGGCTGGGTAGAAAGTGCCTTTGCCTCCACACGGATGCTCGAACGACCGGGCGTGCTGGAAACGATCGCTACGCCGATGCTCATTCTGGCAACCACCGCAGACCAATTGGTCGATACGCACCGCATCATCGTCGATACCAAACGGCTGAAAAATGCGCAGCTCGCACTCTACGGAGATGAAGCCGCGCACGAATTGTTGCGCGAAACCGATGGGGTGCGCGACCAGGTTGTGGCCGCAATTGATGCATTTCTGGAGCAGGTCGCACGGTGAACCGGTTCGACGTTGCGATCGTGGGTGCCGGCATCGCGGGTGCCAGTATCGCGGCTTCCCTGGCGGCCCACCGTTCGATCCTGCTGATAGAGGCTGAGGAGCGCCCGGGCTATCACAGCACCGGTCGATCGGCGGCGTTCTGGACCGAAAGCTATGGCGGACCGGGCGTGCAGCCGTTGACCAGCGCTTCGTTTGCCGCGTTGTCCGACGGTGGTTTCCTGTCACCGCGCGGTGCGCTGCATCTGGAGCCGCCAGAATCTCCCGGGGCGGCGGCGACGTTTTTGGCCGAATTCGCGGGCAGCGGTGTGCGCATGGATGCCGTCGATCGCAGCCTGTTGGAACGTCTGGTGCCAGGGCTGCGCGCGCAGTGGCTGCGCGGCATATGGGAGCCCAACTGCCACGACATTGATGTCGCCGCGTTACACGGCTCGTATCTGCGTAGCGCACAGTCTGGCGGAGCGCAGTTGATTTGCCGCGCAGGTTTGCACCGCGCGCGTTACAGCGATGGTTACTGGTCGATCGACACGCAAAAAGGCAACTACGAGGCCGCGCTGATCGTCAATGCCGCCGGGGCCTGGGCGGACGATATCGCCGCGCGCTGCGGCACAATGGTGCGCGATATCCGTCCCTATCGCCGCACGATTGCGCAGCTGCGCATGGCGCAGCCCGTGCCGGCCAGTCTGCCGTTGACGCTGGGTCTGGATGGCAGCTTCTATTTCAAGCCGGAGGCGGGCGGGCGGCTTTGGCTTAGCCCGCACGACGAGACGCCCGCCGCGCCCGCCGACGCCGTGCCCGAAGAAATCGATGTCGCCGCGGCCATCGATCGGCTGCATGCAGTGACCCGCTGGCGGGTGGAAGCGGTCGAGCATCGTTGGGCGGGCCTGCGCAGCTTCGCGCCGGACCGGCTGCCCGTCATCGGCTACGCGCCGGACCATGACGCGTTCTTCTGGTTTGCCGGGCAGGGCGGTTTTGGCATCCAGACCGCGCCGGTGGCGGCGGCGCTAGCTGCGCATGCGATAATCGGCGCAGCCGCCGGACCCGTGCCGGCGGCGGTGGACGGCGCTCTCTACAGCCCCGCCCGGTTCGCCTGAGCGTCAGTCGGGCATGTCATAATTGGGCTTGGGCGGTCCCGCCGCGGCATCGGCGGCGTCGCTTGCCAGCCGATCGGCGCGTTCGTTCTCGGGATGGCCGGCATGGCCTTTTACCCAGACCCATTCGATCCGGTGCGGTTCACACGCATCCAGCAGCGCGCGCCACAGATCCTCGTTGCGCACCGGCTTCTTCTGGCTGTTCTTCCAGCCGTTCTTCTGCCAGCCGATAACCCAGCGGGTGATCCCGTCGAGCACATATTTGCTGTCGGTGGTCACGATCACCTGACACGGCTCCACCAGCAGCTTGAGCGCCTCGATAGCGGCCATCATTTCCATGCGGTTGTTGGTGGTGTCGTCCTCGCCCCCGGACAGCTCCTTTTCGTGGCCGTTGAAGCGCAATAGCGCGCCCCAGCCACCGGGCCCCGGATTGCCTTTGCAGGCGCCGTCCGTAAAAATCTCGACCGTCTTCATCGCAATGGGCCTTCCCTATTTCGGTGCGAACGGGTTGACGCGCTGGCCATCCATGATCGCTTTATAAAAATCCAGTCGTCTGAGAAAGGCCAGCGGATCCTTGCGCGTGACCAGCGCACCGGGCGGGGTTGCTATCCAGTCATGAGCCCGCGTCAACAAAAAACGCAGGCAGGCCCCGCGTGCCAGCATCGGCAGCGCGGCTTCTTCTGCGCCGCTCAACCCGAACTCGCCGCGATAGGCATGCACGAGCGCCGCCGATACGTCCGCGTCGAATCCGGAGCCGTCCGGCGCGAAGCACCAGGCAGCGTGCGTCACGGCCAGATCATAGGCGCGGATATCGCGGCAGGCGAAATAGAAGTCGATGATGCCGGTGACGCGGTCGTCCAGCATCAGGACGTTGTCGGGAAACAGATCGGCGTGGATCGGCGCGTGGGGCAAGTCCTCTGGCCAAGCGGTATCGGCCAGCGCAAGCTCTTCGGCAATCCGCAAGCGCAGCCCGGGTGCAATCGCGGTGAGCCCTTCGGCATCGCAGCTATCGGCCAGCACGCGCCACCCGCGCCGGTCAAGGCTGTTGGGGCGCACACCGTCAAAATCGGCTAGCGCGCGGTGCATGTCGGCCAGGGCTGTGCCGGCGGCGGCGGCCTGCCGTGCCGTCGGCCGATCGGGCGACATGCCGTCCAGAAAGGCGATCAGGCAGGCGGGACGGCCCGCCACCTGATGCACCGTGCGCCCGGTCCGGTCGGACAGGAAGGCGGGCACCGGCAGCCCGGCCGCAGCCAGATGGCTGACCAGCGCAATATAGAAAGGCAGATCGCCCACATCCACTCGGTTTTCATACAAGGTCAGGATGAAGTGATCCGCGTCGGTCTCGATCAGATAGTTGCTGTTTTCCACGCCCTCCGCGATACCCTTGCAGGCGCGCGGGCTGCCGACATCGTATCGATCCAGCAGCTCGGCCAGTTGGGCTGGCGATACGGGCGTGTAAACAGCCAAGGTGTCAGACCGCTTCCAGGCTCCGCGGGAGTTTGAATACCATGCGTTCCTTAGCGCTCTCGATCTCGCTTTCCTCTACCGCATAGCGTTCGGATAGCTTGTCGATCACTTCGCGAACCAAAAATTCGGGGGCCGAAGCGCCGGCTGTTAACCCCAGCGTGCCCACACCCTCCAGCCAGCTCCAGTTGATTTCCGCCGCGCGCTGAACCAGCCTAGCGTCTGTGCCCTCGCGCTGGGCGACTTCCACCAGCCGCAGCGAGTTGGAGCTGTTGGGGGCGCCGATGACCAGCATGAAATCGCAGGCTGATGCGATCGCCTTGACTGCAGCTTGCCGGTTGGACGTGGCGTAGCAGATATCCTCGCCGCGAGGGCCCACAATGGCCGGAAAGCGCCGCTCGAGCACCTGGACGATAGCCCGCGTATCATCCACCGACAGGGTCGTCTGCGTCAGAAATGCCAGATTCTTGGCGTCCGGGACCACCAGCGCCTCGGCGTCCTCCACGGTCTCGACCAACGTCATATGGCCCTCATCGACTTGACCAAAAGTGCCGATCACCTCGGGATGGCCGCGATGGCCCACGAACACGATGTGCCGCCCGGCCTCCACCTGCCGCTCGGCCTGGCGATGTACCTTGCTGACCAGCGGACAGGTGGCATCGATATATTCCAGTCCCCTCTGCGCGGCCTTGTGCGGCACTGCCTTGGGCACGCCGTGCGCGGAGAAAACCACCGGCACACCGTCCGGCACATCATCGACCGTCTCCACGAACACGGCACCTTTTTCCTTCAGCGCATCGACGACATATTTGTTGTGGACGATTTCATGGCGCACGTAGACCGGCCGTCCGTAGAGCTCGAGTGCGCGCTCGACGATGGTTATCGCACGGTCCACGCCGGCGCAGAAACCGCGCGGGGCTGCCACCAGAAGCTTGAGCGGCAGACGTTGGGGCCGTTCGGATGCGGGGTTGTCTGATGGGCTGGCGGCGGGGCTATCGGCAGGGCTGGTCATGGTGGAGCGATCCTCGGCTTGACGCTTGGGCGACCGGCAATCCCGGCCATGTGTGTTGCACCCCATATATTGCCGCTATAAGGGATCGTGAACCCCGGAACGGCGCGAGCATGATTTGCGCGCCGCCATGAAAGGATGATTCCCTTGAAGAAATTCTATCTCGCCGCTGCCGGCCTGGGCCTCGCGCTGGGCGGATGTTCAAACGAAGGCGATCTCGACGTATCGAGCGGCGTCGGCGTGAACGTGGTACGCTCCGGCTGCCCGATCGTTGCCGTGCCGGTGGGGCTGGGCGACATCACCACCTTCCGCACCGCCGCGTCGCAAAATTTTGCAGATCTGGACGTGGTGGCGGACATTACCAACGTGCGCGGCAGCTGCAACGACAGCGGCGGCAAAATCTTCAGTCAGGTCGATTTCGACGTTCAGGCCAGGCGGTACGACACCGCCCAGGCACGGCAGGTGACCTTGCCCTATTTCTCGGTGGTCACGCAGGGTGGCAGCGCCGTGGTGGCCAAGCGGGTGGGTGAAGTCACGCTCACCTTCGCCGCTGGCCAGGAGCGCGCTGCCACGCGGGCGAGTGCATCGGCGTATGTCGATGCCGCCGCCGCCACCCTGCCGGAGGATATCCGCAAGCGCATCACCCGCGTGCGCAAGGCGGGCGATGCGGACGCCGCGCTCGATCCGCTGTCGCAGCCCGATGTGCGCGCCGCGATCGCCCGCGCGACGTTCGAGCATCTCGTTGGCTTTCAGCTGAGCGAGGATCAGCTGCGTTACAACGTGACGCGATAGGCGCTGCGGACTTTTAGCAATGGCATACGGGGGCAGGGTCTGGCCGCAAGGCGGGCGCACCGCGCTGCTTTTGCTGGCGTTCGTGTGGCTGAGCTGCGGCTATTTCGGTAGCTGGACGTTCAACCCGAACGACACCACGCGCCTGTTTGCCGCCATCTCGCTGGTCGAAGAAGGCAACGCGACAATTGACGAATTCCAGCACCTGTCGATGGATCACGCACAATTCGGCAGCCATTATTATACCGACAAAGCCCCCGGTATGACGCTGATGGCGATGCCCGCCGTCTGGTTTGCCAACCAGATAACAGGCGAAACGTCGGGTCTTTTCGGGCCCGATCAGGGTGACCGGGGGTTCTTTGATTATATGCGGCTGCGTGTCTGGCTGGCCGCGTTTATCAGTTCGGGGCTGCTCGTTGCACTGGGCAGCGTTGCGCTGTTCTGGCTGGGCCTGTCGCTTACCGCGAATCGCAGCGCAGCTTTGCTCGGCGCCCTGAGCTATGCCGTGGCCACGCCAACCTGGGGTTGGGCGACCACCATTTTCGGCCATGCTGCTGTGGGCGCGCTGCTGCTGATCGGGCTGGCAGGACTGCGTTACATCGCATTGTGCGCGCCGACGGAGACTGAAGGCCAGTCCTCCATGCGGCCGGGCTGGCGTATTTATGCCGCCGCCGCGCTGGCGGCGTTCGCGCTCGGCTGGTCGATGGTGGTGGAGCATCAGGCCGTTTTTGCCGTGCTGGCGTTGCTGATCTACGGCGTCTGGACCAGCTGGCACATGCCGACGGCGCTGCGCCTGCGGCTGCTGGCTGTGGGTACAGCGGCGGGAATGGTCGCGCTGGCGCCGCTCGCGCTATACAATCTGGTTGCGTTCGGGACTGTGTTCAAAGTGGGCTATGAGGGCGTGGTCGGCTTTGCGGGCATGGAGCAGGGGATGATGGGCCTGACCTATCCCAAGCCGGACGTGCTGTGGGAAATACTCTTCGGCACGCGCCGCGGCATACTCTGGCTGTCGCCGCTGCTCCTGCTGGCACCCGTCGGGCTGTTCTGGATGACGCGCCGTCCGGATATGCGCGCGGCAGGCTGGATCGCTATCGCCTGCGCTATCGTCTATTTCCTGCTGAACGCCGCTTATATTTATTGGACCGGCGGCAATAGCAGCGGGCCGCGCCACGCCATGCCCGCCATGGGCTTCCTGGCGCTGGGGCTCACCGCCTATTGGGCGATTGCTCGGCACTGGGCCTGGAAAGCGGCCGCGATCATGCTGTTCGTGGTCAGCGCGGCTATCAGCCTGATGATCGCATCGGCCAATGTTACCGCCTATGAGGGCGAGAATGACGCGTTAGGCGTGGAGATCTGGGGCCATTTCGCCAACGGTGATATTCGCGCGGTGCCGATGGTGTGGCTTGACTGGAGCTGGGCGTCCTCGCTGGCGCTCTACGGCGCTTTCGCGGGCTCTTGTGCGCTGCTCTTCTGGCTTTCCCTCCGCCGGGATGCCAAGGCGGCGAGCGGAACCAACGGACGGGTTTGAAGCATTCATGACGATTTACCAGATTTATGCCGCGCTTGTCGGCCAAGCACTCGATCAACTGGTCGTGGCCGGCGTCCTTCCGGCTGATCTGCCGCGCGACAAGGTGGCGGTGGAGCCGCCGCGTGACCTGGCGCATGGCGATCTGGCCTGCAACGCGGCCATGGTGCTGGCAAAGCCCGCCGCCATGAAGCCGCGCGATCTGGCCGAAGCGCTGGCCGAAACGTTGCGCGCGTTGCCGCGCGTGCGATCGGTGGAGATTGCCGGGCCGGGCTTCCTCAATCTCCGGCTGGACGATGCGGTGTGGCGGGACGAACTGCGTGCCATCGCGGCGCAGGGGGCCGATTACGGCCGCTCGGACAGCGGTAAAGGCGTGTCGGTCAATATCGAATATGTCTCCGCCAATCCAACCGGGCCTATGCACATGGGCCATTGCCGCGGCGCCGTGGTGGGCGATGCTCTGGCCAATGTGCTGGCGTTCGCAGGCCATGATGTCACGCGGGAATATTATATTAACGACGCCGGCGGCCAGGTCGATACGCTCGCCCGCTCGGTGCACTTGCGCTATCGGCAGGCGCTGGGTGATGATGTCGGCACGATCCCCGAAGGCCTCTACCCCGGCGACTATCTAATCGCGACCGCCACGCGGCTGGCCGATGAATATGGTGACCGCTACGTCGATGCCCCCGAAAGCGACTGGCTGACCGCTTTTCGCAAGGAATCGGTGGCCGACATGATGGCCTTGATCCGGTCCGATCTCGCGCTGCTGGGCATCCACCATGATGTGTTCTCGTCCGAGGCGGATCTGCACGAGGGCGGCAAGGCCGAGGCGGCGGAGGCGGATCTGCGCACTCGCGGGCTCGTCTATGACGGCGTGCTGGAACAGCCCAAGGGCAAAACCATCGAGGATTGGGAAGCGGTTGAGCTGCCTCTGTTCCGTTCGACGCAATTCGGCGACGATCAGGACCGGCCGATCAAGAAATCGGACGGCAGCTGGACCTATTTCGGTGCCGATCTGGCGTATCATTATCAAAAAGCGCAGTCGGTCGACCAACTGATCGATATCTGGGGCGCGGACCATGCCGGCACGGTCAAGCGCATCAAGGCAGCCGTTGCTGCGCTGACCGACGGCAAGACCCTGTTCGATGTGAAGCTGGTGCAGATGGTCAAGCTGCTGCGCGGCGGCGAGCCGGTGAAAATGTCCAAGCGCTCAGGTAGCTTCGTCACTTTGGCCGAAGTCGTGGAAGAAGTTGGCAAGGACGCGGTGCGCTTCACCATGCTCACCCGCAAGGCCGATGCGCAGATGGATTTCGATTTCGTTGCGGTAGTCGACGCGTCGCGTGATAATCCCGTGTTCTACGTGCAATATGCGCACGCCCGCATTTGCTCCACGCTGCGCAAGGCGCTGGCAGAGATGGACACAGTGCCCTCGGCCGACCATCTGGACAGGCTGGGCGCGGAGGAGAATGAACTGATCCGCATGGCGGCGCAGTTCCCGCGCATCGTCGAAGCGGCTGCGCAGGCGCGCGAGCCGCACCGCATTGCCTTTTATCTTGGCGATTTGGCTGCCGCCTTCCACGCTTTCTGGAACCTCGGCAACGATCGGCCCGACAAGCGCATCATAATGACACAAGACCCCGAGACCACGGCGGCAAGGCTTTATCTTGCTGCGCAAATCGGGCAAATTATCCACAACGGTCTGGCCCTTATGGGGGTGGAAGCCGCCGAAAGCATGTAGCGGAGCGATAGCGCTGCGCTGAATTGGGGATGAGTGCGATGACCGACGAAGCTAGGCGAGATCTGGAGCTGGGCGAGGACGACAGCCTGCCCTGGCTGGAAACGGCGGACGATTATGATCAAGAGGATGGCCCGTCGGCGGGCAAGGTGATCGGCCTGGTGCTGGGCGGACTTCTGTTGCTCGGCTTGATTGCAGGCGGCATTTATCTGCTGCAGATGAGCGGCCAGCGCAGCCGCGGTTCGGGCGAATTGATCGCAGCACAGGAGGGCAATTACAAGGTTGCCCCCGCCGATCCCCAGGGCAAAACATTTGAAGGTGAGGGCGACGCCGCTTTTGCCGCGAGCGAGGGCAAAACCCGTGAAAGCAACGTCATGCCCGCCAAAGCGGCCCGGCCCACTGCCAATGCAAGCGGATCGGCCAAGGTGCCGTCATCCAGTGCGTCGTCTTCGACTGCCGGCGCACAAGGCGGTGCCAAGGCGCTGGCGGCCGCGCCTGCTGGTGACACCGGCGGCGTGCTTGTCCAGCTGGCTGCGCTCGGCAGCGAGACCGCGGCCGAGCAGCAGTGGAGTGCGCTCACCGGCCGCTACGCCTATCTGAAAGACATGCGACACCGTGTCGTTGCCGCGCAGGTTGAGGGGCGCACCGTATATCGCCTGTCCGCCGTGTCTTCCGATAAGGCCAAGGCGGGCAGTCTCTGTGCCCAGATCAAGAGCGACGGCGGTAACTGCCTGATCGTTGGTTGAACCTCAATTGATCGTGTGGGGCGGGGGCCAGGCAACCGCTTTCCCCCGTACTTCCACAGAGTTTTCCACCGCTGACTTGCCCGCGAATCGTCGGGAGTCTAAGATGTCGATCCTTCGACCCTTGGGATCGCTCGCACATGATCGCCGCCATATTCGGACTATCGGGGCTGGAACTCGACCCGCAAGAACGCGCCTTCTTCCGCGAAGCCGAGCCGGCGGGCTATATTCTTTTTGGCCGAAATTTCGAAGATAAGTCGCAGACGCGCGCACTGACCGACAGCCTGCGGGCGTTGCACGGACGCGATGATCTGATTGTCATGGTCGATCAGGAGGGCGGCCGCGTCCAGCGGATGAAGCCGCCGGTGTGGCCGACCTTCCCCGCGGGCGGCCGGTTCGCCGCGCTATATCAACTGTCTCCCATTTCCGCGATCGAGGCGGCGCGGCTGAATGCAGAGGCAATCGGGCTTTCGCTTGCCGAAGTTGGCATCTCCGTAGATTGCCTGCCGCTCTTGGACGTGCGCGTTCCTGGTGCCCACGATGTAATCGGCGATCGCGCACTGGGTGCCGAGCCGATGCAGGTGGCCGCACTGGGGCGGGCTACACTGGACGGGCTGCAGCGCGGCGGCGTTGCCGGTATCGTAAAGCACATTCCCGGCCACGGCCGCGCCTTGGTCGACAGCCACAAGGCGCTGCCGATTGTGTCCGCCAGCGCCGAGGCGTTAGAGCGCGACATCGAACCGTTCCGATCGCTCGCGCATGCAAGCATGGCAATGACCGCGCATATTGTCTTTCAGGCGTGGGATGCCAAGCGCCCCGCCACGCTTTCACCGATCGTGATCGAGGACATCATTCGCGGCCGGATCGGGTTCGACGGTCTGCTGTTCAGCGACGATCTGGACATGGAGGCGCTGGATGGAAGCGTGCCGGACAGGGCCGAAGCGGCCATCACGGCGGGTTGCGATATTGCGCTCAACTGCTGGGCGAAGATGGTCGATATGCAGGCAATCGCCGCGCGGTTGGGGCCGATCGGAGCCGATGCTCGGCGCAGACTCGACGCGGCCAGTGCCGTGCTGGGGCTCACGGATAATGCCGACCGGATGGAGGAGCTGGCCGCCAGGCGCGACGAGCTGCTGGCGCTGGTGTGAACGCGTTCACCTATGACGATTTTGGCGATCCACGAAGACCCGAGCGCGAACCCGAGCAACTGACGCTCGATATCGACGGCTGGGAAGGTCCGCTCGATCTGCTGCTGTCGCTGGCCCGTGGGCAAAAAGTGGATCTTCGCCAGATATCGATCCTGGAGCTATCCGCGCAATATCTGGATTTCATAGAAAACGCACGCTCGCTGAAACTGGAGCTGGCGGCCGACTATCTGGTGATGGCGGCCTGGCTGGCCTATTTGAAATCGGCGCTATTGCTGCCCAGCGAAGAGCAGGTTGACCCAGGCCCGGAGGAACTGGCGCTGCGGCTGCAGTTGCGGCTGGAGCGGCTCGATGCCATGCGGGCGGCGGGCGCGCGGCTTCTGGCGCGCGATCGCGACGGGCGCGACAGTTTCGCCCGGGGCGATCCGGAGGGGCTGCGCGTGCTGTCCGAGCGGACTTGGGACTGCGATTATTTCACGCTCATTCAGGCCTATGGCCGTTTGCGCGCACGCACCGCGCCAAGCCTGCACATCGTCAAGCGGCGCGCGGTGGTTACGTTGGAGGAGGCGCTCGAGCGGCTGTCCAAAAGCATCGGCCAAGCGGTCGATTGGACGCGGATCGAGTATTTTCTGGCCCGTACGGAGGATGGCGCGCTACGCAAATCGACGCTGGCTTCGGGGTTTGTCGCGGCGCTGGAACTCGCGCGGCAAGGCCGTATCGCGCTGGGGCAAAAGGAAAATTTCGCCCCGCTCATGTTGAAGGTGCGGCGATGATTGCACCAGAACAAGCGGTGCGCGAAGTCGAGGCCACGCTGTTCGCGGCGGAGACGGCGCTGACCGTGGAACAGATCCGTGCGCATGTGGGCGGTGGCATCGACATCCCGGCCGCACTGATAGCGTTGGAAGCCGATTATGCCGGACGCGGCATCGCACTGGTGCGGCGTGGCCAGCGCTGGCGTTTCCAGACGGCCCCGGATCTTGCCCATCTGCTGCGGCGCGAGCGCGCGCAGCTGCGCCGACTCAGCGGCGCGGGCGTTGAGACCCTTGCCATTGTCGCCTACCACGAACCGGTCAGCCGCGCAGAGATCGAGGCAATTCGCGGCGTACAGACCAGCAAGGGCACGCTGGACGTGCTGATGGAGGCGGGCTGGATCCGTCCGGCTGGACGTCGGGAAGTGCCGGGACGGCCGCTCATTTACGCCACGACACCGGAATTCCTGGTCCATTTCGGGCTGGAAAGCCGCCGCGATCTGCCCGGGATCGGGGAGCTGAAAGCGGCGGGTCTGCTCGATCTGATCGACGACGCGTTCGACGCGCTGGACAGCGATGAGACCGGTGGCGACGAGGCAGATGGCGCTGACGGTATCGCGAGCGGCGATGGGCAGGATTTCGAAGCCACCGGCGATCCGTCCTTGGCCGAAACACCTGAATCGCACGGCAGCCCGCAAGATATACTGGCAAGCGCCGCCGACAAGGCCTAAATAGAGGGATAGCCTTCTTTCGCGGAGATCCTTCATGCAACCGAGTATCTGGCAACTTCTGATCGTCGCCGCACTGGTGCTCATCCTATTTGGCCGTGGCCGGATATCCGAAATGATGGGCGATGTCGGCAAGGGCATCAAAAGCTTCAAGGACGGCATCTCCGACGAGGAGCGCGATCGCGAGCGTCAGCGCGAGCGTGACAAGGAGCTTGAGCGGGAACGCGCGGCCGAGCTGCCGCGCCGGATCGAGAGCGCGCCCCCGCCGGTCGATTCCGCTTCCGATGCTGTTCGCGATCCTGTTCGGGATGCTGCCCAAGCGGCCGAGCGCGGCCGGGATTCCAACGCGAACTGACCGGTCGAGCCAGCGGAGCTTCCATGTTCGATCTCGGCATTTCCGAGATGGCGGTGATCGTGGTGATCGCGGTCGTCGCTATCGGTCCCAAGCAATTGCCCGATGCCCTCATGACAGCCGGCCGCTGGGTCGCGCGCATCCGCGGGGTCATGCGCCAGGTGCGAGAAGGCTTCGACGATATGGTGCGCGAGGCCGAGATGAAAGGCATGGAAAAAAAATGGGCAGATGAAAATGCCCGCATCATGCGCGAACATCCTGAAGGCGCGTTGACGTCTGACGCGATGTCAGATCATGCCGCGCAGATGCGCCCGCTCCCTCCGCCGGAGGAACTGCCCGCGAGATCGGCCGAAGATACAGCTATGCCTGAGCCCGGCGTATCTCCGGTTCCCCCGTTCTCGGCACCCCCGGCACCTTCCTCCGTGGATCAGTCCGGGCCGGAAACTCCGCGCGGGGGCAATGGTGCGTGAGCGATATTGACGAGAGCAAGGCCCCGCTGCTCGATCATTTGATCGAGTTGCGCAGTCGGCTGATCAAATGTCTGCTGGCACTCGTTGCGGCGTTTGCCATCGGTGCTTATTTTGCCGAAGATATTTTCTCCCTGCTCGTGCGCCCGCTGACCGAAGCATTCCCGCCGGGGCAGGGGCGTCTGATCTATACCAAATTGTACGAAGCGTTCTTCGTCGAGATCAAGGTGGCGCTATTCACCGCGTTCCTGCTGGCCTTTCCAGTGATCGCATTGCAACTGTGGCGATTTGTGGCACCGGGTTTGTATCTGCAGGAAAAGCGCGCTTTCCTGCCGTTTCTGTTTGCATCGCCCGTTCTGTTCGCCGCCGGCGCTGCGCTCGCCTATTTTCTGGTCATGCCGCTCGCCTTTCAGTTCTTCCTTGGATATGCGGGCATGACCGGTGGGCTCGATGTGGAGGCCTTGCCTGCGGTCGGTGATTATCTGGATCTTGTGATGCGGTTTATATTGGCCTTCGGCGTGGCGTTTCAGCTGCCGATCCTGCTGCTGCTGCTGCACCGCGCAGGCATCGTCACCCGTGAACAGTTGGTGAGCTTTCGTCGCTACATGCTGGTAATCAGCTTTCTGGTGGCCGCCGTGCTGACCCCGCCGGATATCATATCGCAGTTCATGCTGGGTGTGCCACTCGTGCTGTTGTACGAAGGATCGCTGATCCTGATACTCTTCACCGATCGCAAGAATGCCAAGAAAAAGGCGACCGAAGAGGTTCGATCGCCTTTATAGAATCTCTGAAAAAGGGGGGAATCTTTAGCTTGGGTCGGGCGATCAATGGATCGCGTCGTCGCCGGCCTGACCCACGGATTCTATGTCGCGCCCGACACCCTTTACAGTGTTGCAGGCCGAAATCAGGAAGCTGGCGGCTACGAGCCCAGCCAAAACAATTTTACGCATGTGGATCCTCCGATCGCTGGACAAAAATGAGGCCCGGATGGCTGGGTTGGGAGGAGCGCATCCGGGCCTTAATACCAAGCAGCGGCAAAGGGGGGAGGGAGTTCCGCTGCTCTGCATATCAAAACGGCCCTTCTGGAAAAGGGTTTCATTCCAAGCGAAAAATCCCTGCAGAAAAATGATAAAGCGTTGAAAAATATGCCGCTATTTTTCCGCTTTGCACGTCACGCAACAATGTGGCCGTAGCGATGCCGGTTGTCGCGGACCCCGCGTGGTATTAAACTGATAGAATGCGTATGAAACACCCACAAACTCTGCCTTCGTCGCTCGCGCTGATCGGCAACACGCCGCTCGTCAGGCTGGAGGGCCCCAGCCGGGAAAGCGGGTGCGAGATATTTGGCAAATGCGAATTCGTCAATCCGGGTGCATCGGTGAAGGACCGCGCGGCGCTCTATATCGTGCGCGATGCTGAGGCGCGAGGCGCGTTGCAGTCCGGCGGCACAATCGTGGAAGGAACGGCGGGCAATACTGGCATCGGCCTGGCGCTGGTTGGCAATGCGCTGGGTTACAAGACGGTGATCGTTATGCCCGAGACGCAGAGCAAGGAGAAGATGGACACGCTGCGCGCGCTGGGCGCCGATCTGATCACCGTGCCGGCCGCGCCGTTCTCAAACCCCGGCCATTTCGTGCATACTTCCCGCCGCATCGCGGAAGAGACCGAGAATGCGGTCTGGGCCAATCAGTTCGATAATATCGCCAACCGACGCGCGCATATTGAGACCACGTCCGAGGAAATCTGGGCGCAGATGGACGGCCGCATCGACGGTTTTACCTGCGCAGCGGGGACTGGCGGGACGATTGCCGGGGTCGGACTCGGCCTCAAGCAGAAGGACGGGCGGGTGACGATCGCGCTGAGCGATCCGCACGGCGCGGCGCTGTACGAATATTATGCCCATGGCGAGCTAAAGTCCGAGGGCAATTCGGTAGCCGAGGGAATTGGCCAGGGCCGCATCACTGCCAACCTGGAGGGCGCGCCGATCGACACACAGTTCCGCCTTTCGGACGAGGAGGGATTATATTGGGTGCGCCGTTTGCTGGCGGAGGAGGGGTTATGTCTGGGCCTGTCATCCGGCATCAACGTGGCCGGCGCGGTGGCGCTGGGGCGGCAGATTGGCGCGGGCAGCCGCATCGCCACGATCCTGTGCGATACTGGTTTTCGCTATCTTTCCACTCTCTATGACCCCGACTGGATGCGCTCGAAGGGGCTTGATCCCATGCCGTGGCAAGTTGGCGGAGCGCCGCGATGAGTGAGCGCAAGGAGAATATGCAGCGCATGCAGATCGGTGCTTTCGGGCTGTTTTCCGTAATGCTGCTTGTGGGTCTCGCCAGCATGGCCAATGACAAGGCGAGCAACGAAGTGCCTGTAACCGACGAGATCGGTATCACAGACAGCGCGGCGGACACGGCATTGCCCGATGCTCCCAAGGAGCCGCTGGCGGAGCTGGGCGCGGTGCCAGCGCCCGAGCCGACGCCGGCGACCAAAGCCAAATGATGCGTTTGTGAAGGCGCGATGGCACCGCGCGACCGGCGGGAGCTGGGCGGTACTGGTACTGGTACTGGTACTGGTACTGGTACTGGGCTTGGCGGCGATCGGCGGACTTGGCGGCTGTGCCCCGGTGCGAAATGCCAGCGAAAAGACCGTTCTCCTGCTGTCGACCAGTCTGCCGCTGGCCGAAGGCGAAGCCACAATCGAGGAGCGATTGCAGGGGGGCGGCCCGCCCGCGCCAATCTACGAACGGCTGGAACAGCACTATGCGCCAACCCCGGTACCGGATCTGGCCACCCTGGACGCCAGTGATGGTGGGCTGCTGCTGCTGGCGCAGCCGCGCGCGCTGCGCCCCGGTGAACTGGCCGCGCTGGACGCGTGGCTGCGGCGCGGAGGAAGGGCGTTGATCCTGGCAGACCCGGCACTGATCTGGCCCAGCCGATATCCGCTGGGCGACGTCCGCCGCCCGGTATTCACCTCGCTCCTGTCACCGTTGCTCAGCCATTGGGGGATCGAGCTGGTACACCCGATGGACGAGGCGCAAGGCAGGCGCAAGCTCACCATCGACGGTCTGTTGATTGAGACGGCCACGCCCGGGGCTTTCCTGCATTTGCCGTTACCCGGCGCACCGGCTGCTGACTGCATGTTGGTAGCGGACGGACTGCTGGCCGATTGCACGCTGGGCAAAGGCCGCGCGATCTTGCTGGCGGATGCCGATTTCCTGCGCGGCGATTATTGGGCCGGCGGCGCGATGGGCGGGCTGGGCGGCGACAAGCATGATAACGCGCTTCTGCTGGAGGCTCTGCTGAACCGGCTGCAGGGCCAATAAGCCCTGTTCCAACATTTGGCGCTATTGTACGTTCTGATGGGCGCCAAAAAAGTTCGCGGCCGGTGCAACGCTTTTGAACAGGAACAAGACAAGAACAGCGGTGCGCCTCTCGCCAACAGGATTAGGCTAAACCCGCAGAATTCCAGCACAACCCATAGTTTCCCCTAAATTTCCCAAAAATTCCCTTGGTTTCCCGTAATCGCCCATGCTAAGCCTATGGCCATCGGGGTATCTGCTTTGCCGTTGCAAAGACCGCCGCTGGGGTCGCGTGATTCCAGTGGGAGGATGCGTATTGCCCGGACAAGGACGGGGTGAAACGAACGGTGGCAGGGGGCTTCGTATATGGTGGTTCTGGCCTGTCGACCATCGACGGGAAGGGCCGCTGCACGATCCCCGCGGAACTGCGCTCCACCGTAGAGAACAGCAGCAACGGGAACGTGGTCTGCCTGGCGCGTCATCCGACCCTGCCATGCCTCATGGGGTTCGGTACGAGCGAACGCGACGGGTTGGTCAAGGACCTCGATTTGCAGTGGCGCTTTGCCCAGCAGCGCGGCGCGGTTTTTGACCGTGAAGCAGCGGGCGGGCTGATGGCGGCCTCGCTGATGGAAACCGGGTTCGAATCCAGTGGCCGTTTCGTGATGCCGCCGATGCTGCGCCATTTTGGCAAGCTCGACGGGCAGGCATTCTTCCACGGCAATGTCACCAATTTTTATATCTGGAATCCCGCCATCCTGCTCGGGCAGGAAGCGGGCTTTGAAATGCAGAAGGAAATCGCGGAATATTTTCTTGCCGAGGCTGAAAGGAAGCGCAAATGACCACGCCCCAGCCTCTGCATGTTCCGGTCCTTCTCCACGAGGTCGTCCACGCCGCCGCCATCACCCCTGGCGCGCATATCGTGGACGGCACTTTCGGCGCCGGCGGCTATGCAGCCGCCTTCCTGGCCCAGGGGGCGAACGTCTATGCGTTCGATCGCGACCCCTCGGCAATCGCGCAGGGCGCCGAACTGGCGGGCGGGAGCAAGGGGCGTTTGCGTCTCTTCCCCGCCCGCTTTTCAGACATGGTCTCGGTTCTGAACGCCGGGGACATCGACGTGGTGGACGCCGTGGTGCTCGACATTGGCGTGTCGTCAATGCAGCTGGACGAGGCTGATCGCGGATTCTCCTTCCGCGCCGACGGGCCACTCGACATGCGGATGGGGCAGGACGGCCCCAGTGCCGCCGATTTCCTGAACGATGCGGAAGAGGAGCAGATCGCCAACATCATCTATCTTTACGGCGAGGAACGCCGATCGCGCCGCATCGCCAAAGCCATCGTTGCCGCGCGGCCGCTGACCCGGACCGGCGAGCTTGCCGCAGTTGTTCGCAAGGCGCTGGGTTACCGCGATGGCGCGCCGAAGGACCCCGCTACGCGCACTTTTCAGGCGATCCGCATCCACGTGAACGCGGAACTGGATGAACTGAAAGACGGGTTGGCCGCGGCCGAGCGTCTGCTGCGGCCCGGCGGCCGCCTGATCGTGGTGAGTTTCCACAGTCTGGAGGACCGGATTGTGAAGCAGTTTCTGCGCGTGCGCAGCGGACAGACCGGCGGCGGTTCGCGTCATCTGCCAGTCCGCGATGATGGTCCGGAGGCCAGTTTCGTCAAGCCGTCCAAGGCGATCCGTGCAGGCGCGGCTGAGCTGGAGCGTAATCCGCGCGCGCGCTCCGCCACCCTGCGCTGGGCCGAACGCACCAGCGCTCCGGCTTGGCAGGAGCAAGCCGCATGAGCCGCAGTTTCAAACGCATGCAGGGTCTGGGCTGGGTGGCGCTGGTCTTTCTGGTGGCGATATCGCTCTACCCACTGTCGCTGCGCGTTGGCGCGATGCACCTGCAACTGGTCACGGTCGATGGTCAGATCATCCAGGCGCGCAAGGACATCAGCTATCTCCAGGCAGAGATCCGCACGCGCGCCAGCATGGAGCAGCTCGAGCAGTGGAATGATCTTTTATATGGATATCAGGCCCCCAGCGCGGGCCAGTATCTGACCAGCGAGCGGGCGCTGGCCGACCTGCAGGGTAACGATCTGGGCCCCAGCCAGCCGGTGATGGTTTCGGCAGCCTATGGGCTGAACGCGGTGCCAGCCGGCACCATTGGCAACGGCAGCCGCATGGGATCGCCCGATGCGCAGGGTCGCGATCGCTCGGGTGCAAGCCTGGCCTCCGCCATTCAGGTCAGGCCGGAACGCGCTGTCGCCGCCGCTACCGACGGTCCCGCCGCCGCAAAAACCGCGGCGTCGACGATGGTCGCTGCATCGTCAGCATCGACCTCTGTCACCACTTCGACGTCTGCATCAACGTCTGCCCCAGCTGGCGCCCGCACCGGCACCGCGCAGCAGGAGCGGCGGGTTGCGCAGCTGGAGACCAGCCTGCTCGGTCCATCGACCTTGCGCGATCTGCAACGGCGCGCGGCCGATGAAAAGGCCCGCAAATGACGGCACTCGCCGCCATGCCTCCCGCCGAGCGCGTGCGCCACTATGGCGCAGCGGTGGGCACATCGACCTACCAGCGACTGATGATCCTCGTGCTGATCTTTCTGGCGGCAATGTCGCTGATCGTACTTCGGCTGGCCAGCTTCGCGATCTTCGAGGAACAGAAAAGTTTCCGCACGCTCAGCACCGCCTATGTGCCCAGCCGCGGAGATATTGTGGACCGCAACGGCGTGCCGATGGCGCGCACCATTGCCGCCTATGCCATCTGGCTGAAGCCGCAGAACATCCGCGGTGACAAGCGCCTGCTTGCGGGCCAGCTGCACGCTATATTTCCGGACGAGCCCGAAGCCCAGATCTTTGCCAAGCTGAGCGCGGCCAAGGGCTCCTATTTGCGCCGCCGTGCCCTGCCGCGCGAAGTGAGCGAGGTGCATGCGTTGGGCGAAATCGGCATCGAATTCCCGCGCGAGCCTGAGCGGCTCTATCCCGAATATGATCTGGCCGCGCATGTGCTGGGCTTCACCGATCTGGGCGGCGCGGGCAAGATGGGCATGGAGCGCGTCCTGGAGCACCGGCTGACCGATCCGGCCCTGCGCGGCGAACCGGTGGCGCTCTCGATCGACAGCCGGGTGCAGGGCGCGCTGCGTAGCGAACTGGCCAGCGCCATGGGCGCCACCCACGCTATCGGCGCGGCGGGCGTGGTGCTGGACGCCAACACCGGTGAGATCGTGGCGCTGAGTTCGCTGCCCTCATTCAACCCCAACAAGCTCGATGCCGCAGGCGTCAAGAACCAGGCCAACGGTGTCACCCAGAGCGTGTACGAGCTGGGTTCCACTTTCAAACCGATCACCATCGCCGCCGCGCTGGATGCGGGCACGGTGCGCGATCTTTCCCGCCGATACGATGCCACTGCGCCGTTGCACATTGCCGGTTTCAAGATTCATGACGATCATCCGATGGGCCGCTGGATCAACGTGCCTGAAGCATTGGTAAACAGTTCCAACATCGTGACCGCGCGGATCGCGGATGATCTGGGCCAGGAGCGCATGGAGAAGATGCTGCGCACCCTGGACTTCGACAAGCGGCCGCAAATCGAACTGGCCGAGAAGGGCCTGCCGATCTGGCCGCGCGACTGGGGTCGGCTGACCACCATGACGGTGGGATATGGTCATGGCATCGCGGTCACGCCGCTGCATCTGGCCAGCGCCTATGCTGCGCTGGTCAACGGCGGCATCTATCGGCCCAACACGCTGCTCAAGGTCGCGCCGGACAAGGAGCCAGCCGGTCGCCGCGTATTCAGCGCTGCCACCAGCGCGCGTATGCGCCAGTTGCTGCGGATGATCGTGCTCGACGGTACCGGCCGCAACGCCGATGCCGAGGGTTACCGTGTGGGCGGCAAGACCGGATCGGCCGAAAAGCCGCGCGCCGGCGGCTATGCCCAAAACTCGCTCATCTCCACCTTTGCTGCCGCCTTCCCGATGGACAATCCGCGCTATGTGGTGGTGGTGACGTTGGACGAACCGCAGGGAACCGCGGCCACCTCGTTCCAGCGCACCGCCGGCTGGGTGGCTGCGCCGATCGTCAAGAAGCTGATCCCGCGCATCGGCCCGATGCTCGGCGTGCTGCCCGACACGCAGCGCGACGTGGACGTAAGCGAATTGATGCCGCTGCTCTGGAAATCCGGCGGAGGTCACTGATGCGTTTGGGCGATGCGATCGACGGGCTGGTTGGTGCAGCGGCGCTGCAACCGGTCACCGGCTTTGCCATCGACCATCGCAAAGTGGCGCCCGGCAATATCTTCGGCGCCTTTCAGGGCGAGCGTTTCAACGCAGAGAGCATGATTGCGGAGGCTATCGCGGCGGGCGCCATCGCCATCGTCGCGCGCCCGGGCGTAGACGCGCCGTCCGTACCGCTGATCGCCGACGATCGGCCGCGCCGCCGTTTCGCCCGCATCGCCGCGCAATATTATCGCCCGTTTCCAGCACAGACGGTGGCCGTCACCGGCACCAACGGCAAGACCTCTACGGTCGAGCTGACCCGCCAGCTGTGGCGGATGGCCGGATGCAATGCGGCCTCGATCGGCACGCTCGGTGTCACCACGGGCACCGAAACGGTGCGCACCGGGCTCACCTCTCCCGATATCGTGACGTTTCTGTCGAACATGGCCGGCCTTGCGCGCGAGGGCGTGAGCCATGCCGCGTTCGAGGCATCGAGCCATGGACTGGACCAGTATCGCAGCGAGGGTCTGCCTCTGCGCGCCGCCGCATTCACCAACCTCAGCCGCGATCATCTGGATTATCACGGCACGATGGAGGCCTATTTCGTAACCAAGATGCGCCTGTTCGACGAGGTGCTGGATGATAATGGCACCGCGGTGATCTGGGCTGACGATGCCTGGTCCGACAAGGTGTTCGACCGGGTGTCCGAGCGATCGCTGCGGCGGATCACCGTGGGACGGCGGGGCGAGGGCCTGCGGTTGGCCGGCCAGACGCCGACCCAGCTCGGTCAGACCCTGGAAGTCGAGGTGCAGGGCCATGTGGCGCGCATCGCCTTGCCGCTGATCGGGGCCTATCAGGCAAACAACGCGCTGACCGCGGCGGGTCTGGTCATGGCCACTGGCGGCGACTGGGACGCGGTGCGCGATCATCTGTCGCGTTTGCAACCGGTGCGTGGACGGCTGGAACGCGCGGTGATCAGCCGATCAGGCGCTCCGGTCTACGTCGACTATGCCCACACGCCCGATGGGCTAAGGGCGGCGTGCGAGGCGTTGCGGGCGCATTGCGCCGGCCGGCTCATCACGGTGCTCGGTGCCGGCGGAGACCGCGATACGGGGAAGCGCGCGGATATGGGCGCAGTCGCCGCTCGCCTGTCCGACGGCGTGATCGTGACCGATGACAATCCGCGCACCGAAGACCCGGCAGCGATCCGCAGGGCAGTGCTGCAGGGCGCGCCCGACGCAACCGAAATCGGTGATCGGCGCGCAGCGATCGCAGCGGCCATCGGCATGGCGGAGGCGCGCGATATCGTGCTGCTGGCGGGCAAGGGCCACGAACAGGGGCAGATCGTGGGCGAGCAGGTGCTGCCGTTCGACGATGTCGAGGTCGCCAGGGAGCAGGCGGCGTGACCGCGCTGTGGACCGCTGCCGAGATCGCCGCAGCCACGGCAGGCACCGTGCAGGGTGATTTTGACGCGACCGGCGTGGCATTCGATTCGCGCGAACTGGACTCGGGCGACCTGTTCGTGGCGCTGTCCGGCGATAGCTCCGACGGACACCGGTTCGTGGATGGAGCCTTCGCCCAGGGGGCCGCCGGGGCAATCACCGACCGTGCTGTGGACCACCCGCATGTGCGCGTCGACAATACCGCCGAGGCCTTGCGCGCCCTAGGACGCGCCGCGCGGGCACGCAGCGCTGCCAAGGCTATCGGCGTCACCGGATCGGCCGGCAAGACGGGCACCAAGGAAATGCTGTTCGCCGCGCTCGATCGGAGCGCGCGAGGCAAGGCGCATCGCTCGCTCAAGAGCTACAACAATCATGTCGGCGTGCCGCTCAGCCTGGCCCGCATGCCGCGCGATAGCGCGTTCGGCGTGTTCGAGATGGGGATGAACCACCCAGGCGAACTTTCCGATCTGACGCAGCTGGTGCGGCCAGATGTCGCCATCGTCACCACCATCGCGCCAGCCCATGTCGCATTTTTTAAAGATGAAACCGCCATCGCGCGGGCCAAGGCGGAGATATTCGAAGGCCTGGCCCC
>JBBSUT010000026.1:0-22397 GCA_038234155.1 Sphingomonadales bacterium
ACCACCACCGGCTACGGCGATATCGCGCCAGTCACCGAGCGTGCGCGCATGTTCGATGCGCTGATCGTGACGCCGATCCGCATCTTCGTCGTGCTCATCTTTGTCGGCACGGCCTATAATTTCGTGCTCAAGCGAACCTGGGACAGATGGCGTATGAGAATTCTCCAGAAAAATCTGCAAAACCACATTATCGTCGCCGGCTTTGGCATCAGCGGGCAGGAGGCGACCAAGGAGCTGCTCGAACGCGGGCAGGATCCCAAGTCGATCGTGGTGGTGGATCAGGACAATGATGCGATCGCCGCTGCAGAATCGATGGGCTGCGCCGTCATAGCGGCCGATGCCACGCGCGATCAGACGCTGACCGACGTGCGCATCCAGACCGCGTCCTCGGTCATCGTGTCTGCGGGCTCGGACGACACTTCGATCCTGATCGTGCTGACCGTACGCCATCTGGCGCCCGATGTGCCGATCAGCGTAATCGTGCGCGCCTCTGACAACGAGCTACTCGCGCGGCAGGCGGGAGCAAGCAATGTCATCAACCCGGTGAACTTCGCCGGCCTGCTGCTGGCGGGCAGCTGCCATGGCGAGCATATCGCCGATTATATCTCCGACCTCGCGTCGGTCACTGGCCGCGTGGCGCTGGCTGAACGCGCGGTCACGCCGGAGGAGTTCGGCACCCCGATGACCGGCCTCACCACCGGCGTCGGCGTCCGGCTCTACCGCGACGGACAGCCGTTCGGGTTCTGGCAGCAGGAAGCGCAGTCGATGCAGGCCGGTGATCTGGTGGTCGAGATCGTACCGGGCAATGATACCTCGGCGACTAAGTAGAGCAGCGGTTCACCCCAATAGCGCGAACACCAGCCCCATCGCGGCGTAGAAGACGAGCCAGTAACCGGCGTCGATGAAGAACAGTTTTGCCGGCTCTCGGCGGTAGAGATAATTGGTGCCGATCGCCGGGATAATGAAGCCCAGCGCGATGCCGGTCGATATCATCATAACGATAGGAAACGGCGGCTGCCCGATGCGGGCAAACAGGTGCGCCAACATGGTCGCTTGTAGCAGCGCGAACAGGAACGCGAGGCCGTAAACCTTGTACAGATCCGCCCACCCGCCGTCGTGCTTGCTGCGCCCGGCCAATCGCATCCAGGCGGTGCCGAATAAGGGTCCGTACCACAGCCCGCCGATCAGGAAGGCGGCAAGCGCTGCCAGAATAATGTTGAGGATGTTCATGTTCGGGATGGCCTTTATTTCCTGACAGAAAAGCATGGCGCGCGCGGCCCCGCGTGACAATCCCCGTCGGCGCGCCTATCTCGCGCCCATCATGGCAACGAAAATCGCACAGGCGCCGAAGATCGGCATGGTTTCGCTGGGCTGTCCCAAGGCATTGGTGGACAGCGAACGCATCCTGACGCGGCTGCGCGCCGACGGCTACGACATGGCCCAGGATTACGCCGGCGCGGACGTGGTGCTGGTCAACACCTGCGGATTTTTAGACTCGGCCAAGGAGGAGAGCCTGGAGGCGATCGGCGAGGCGATGGCGGCGAACGGCCGCGTGATCGTGACCGGCTGCATGGGCAATGAGGCCGACGTCATCCGCGCGCGCTTTCCGGACGTGCTCGCGATCACCGGCGCGCATCAATATGAGGATGTTGTCGGCGCGGTGCATGAGGCGGCCCCCCCGGCGCGCGGCGCCTATGTCGATCTGATCCCCAATCTGGACGCGATCGGGGGTCTGAAGCTTACCCCGCGCCATTACAGCTATCTCAAGATCTCCGAGGGCTGCAACCATCGCTGCAGCTTCTGCATCATCCCCAGCCTTCGCGGCGATCTGGTCAGCCGCCGCATCGACGCGGTGCTGCGCGAGGCCGAGAAACTTGTCGCGGCGGGCACCAAGGAGTTGCTGGTGATCAGCCAGGACACCTCGGCTTATGGCGTTGACACGCGGCATGAACCGCGCGCCTGGAAGGGCGAGCAGGTGCGCGCGCATATGACCGATCTGGCGCGCGCACTGGGCGGACTGCGGACAGCGCCCGACTCAAACGGAAACGCCGCGCCGCCCTGGGTCCGGCTGCACTATGTCTATCCCTATCCGCATGTCGATCAGGTGATCCCGCTGATGGCCGAAGGGCTGTTGACGCCCTATCTCGACATCCCGTTCCAGCATGCGTCGCCGTCGGTGCTGAAGCGCATGAAGCGCCCGGCGAACGAGGCCAAGGTGCTCGGACGGCTGAAGGCTTGGCGCGAGATTTGCCCGGACATTGCGGTGCGATCGAGCTTCGTCGTCGGCTTCCCCGGCGAAACCAACGCAGATTTTGAATATCTGCTCGACTGGCTGGACGAGGCGCAGCTTGACCGCGTGGGTGCGTTCCGGTTCGAGCCGGTCGAGGGCGCGGCGGCCAATGCGCTGCCCGATCAGGTTCCGGAAGAGGTCAAGGAAGAGCGCTACGCCCGCATCATGGAAAAAACTGCGGCGATTTCAGCGACCAAGTTGCAGGCCAAGATCGGCCGCACGCTGCCGGTGATCGTCGATGAGGTCGGCGAGCCGGAAGCCGACGATTGGGGGGACATCGCCATCGGTGCCACCGCGCGCAGCCAGTCCGATGCGCCGGAGATCGACGGCAACGTCTTCCTGCGCAATGTCTCTCCCGATGTGAAGCCCGGGGACATCCTGCACGCCGCGATAGAGGATGCCGACGAGCACGATCTGTTCGGCGTTCCCACCGCCTGAGCCAAAATCCAGCGGCAGAGGCTGGACTTATCCGCGCCAGCTCGGTCAAAAACGCTGACCTCCGTGCCGTTATGGCGCCATGCCCCCCGCTCTGCCTTCGTCTGATGCCATTTGCCCGAGGGACCGGTGCAGGAGCCGAGCCGGTGCCATCTGATCGTGATCTTCGGCTCGCAATGCGGGGCGCTGTTGCATATCCCGCCCGATTGCATTGCAATGTGCAACGGACGGGATATGCTGACGGGCCAGGAGAGCATGATATGAGCGAACAGCATTTCGACGTCCTGATCGTGGGCGCAGGCATTTCGGGTATCGGCATGGCGGTGCATCTGCAGCGCGATTGTCCGGGCAAGAGCTTCGCGATCCTGGAGCGGCGCGCCGATCTTGGAGGGACTTGGGATTTGTTCCAATATCCCGGCATCCGGTCTGACAGTGACATGCACACGCTGGGGTTTGATTTCGAACCCTGGACCGAGCAGAAGGCGATCGCCGACGGGCCGTCGATCTGGAACTATCTGCACCGCATCGCCGCCGATCGCGGCATTGCCGATCATATCCGCTTCGGCCAAAAGGTGACGACGGCCCAATGGTCGAGCGAGACCGCGCTGTGGACACTCGAAATGGAGTCGCAAGACGGGCAGCGCTCCCGCACCGCCGGTCGTTTCCTCTATCTGGCATCGGGCTATTACGATTATGATCAGGGCCACGAGCCCGAATTCACGGGCAAGGACAAGTTTGGCGGGCGGATTGTGCATCCGCAATTCTGGCCCGATGAACTGGACTATGCCGGCAAGAAAGTGGTGGTGATCGGATCGGGCGCGACGGCCGTGACCTTGGTGCCGGCGATGGCCAAGACGGCGGCGCATGTAACGATGCTGCAGCGCACGCCAACCTGGTATGCCATCCGTCCGTCGGAAGATACGATCGCCAACAGGCTGCGCAAAATCATGCCCGACACATGGGCCTATAAGCTGATCCGCACGCGCAACGTGCTGTTGCAGCGTTTTTTCTTCAATCGCGCGCGTAGCCGTCCGGACAAAGTGGGTGAGTTCCTGCACGGAAAGGTACGCGATGCGCTGGGCGGGGAGATGGACAAGAAACATTTCCAGCCGCCCTATAACCCGTGGGAACAGCGGCTGTGCCTGGTGCCAGACGCGGACATGTTCGAGGCACTGAAGGCGGGCAAGGCCGAGATCGTCACCGACCATATCGAACGGTTCGACGAGACCGGGATCGTGCTGCAATCGGGTGAT
Organism: Sphingomonadales bacterium; assembly: GCA_038234155.1. Taxonomy (GTDB): domain Bacteria; phylum Pseudomonadota; class Alphaproteobacteria; order Sphingomonadales; family Sphingomonadaceae; genus Novosphingopyxis. The sequence continues at coordinate 3,979 of JBBSUT010000026.1, forward strand.
CGGCTGGACGCGGACGTGGTCGTTACCGCGACGGGGCTAAAGCTGGCGGTGGCCGGCAAGATTGCGTTCACCGTGGACGGCGCCCCGGTAAACTTCTCTGATCACGTCTATTACAAGGGCGCCATGTTCTCCAACATCCCCAATCTGGCCGTGGTGTTCGGGTACGTCAACGCCAGCTGGACGCTCAAAGCCGACATCGTGGCGCGCTATTTCTGCCGTCTGATCAACCGCGTCGACGCCAGCCGGTCCGATTACGCCATCCCCGCGCGGGCACAGGACAGGCGAGCCGAGGAGGAAGCCGCGTTTGATTTCTCCTCGGGCTATTTCCAGCGTTCGATGGATATCCTGCCCAGAAACGGGGCCGAACAACCCTGGAAGCTCAATCAGGATTATCTGCTCGATCGCAAGATCTTGCTGAGGGACGCCGTCGACGATGGCGTCCTGCAGTTCCGCAAGGCCGCGCGCGTGGGCGATTCGGGTGCCGCTCAACCGCACGTGGAAGCCGCCGAATAACCAAGCCTAGCGCATCACCGAAAAGTAGTTTTTATAGGCTGGTTTGACCTGTTCGAGCACGGGCTGCGTAACCGGAAGCGTTATATCGTAGGTTCCCTCGACATAGGGGCCTGCGGCATAAGGGCTGACGATGATGCCGAGCCGATTGAATGTCTTGCCATTGGACGAACCCAGTATCAATGTCTGCCCGAGCGGGTCGATACAGCCATTGAACATATCATCGCTATTTTCTGCCGGGTGACCACGCTTTTCCGCGCGTTCTAGATCCAGCTTTTTGCAAAAGGCCTGTTGGATAACCGCGTCGAGCGCGGCGCGGGAGGTGAACAGGTCGATCGGCTTTAGGTCCATCTTGGTCTGCCTGTCCCAAACCAGCGCATCATATCCGGTGTTGCCATGCGCGCCGCCGGAGAAGGAATAGATTTCCGCCGAAAGGCTTTGAAAGCGCGGAATGGCGGCGACCTGCTGCCAAACATGTTGCACTTCATAGGGAAAGTAGGGAAAATTATTGTCCCTGCTCTGCTGCCGTGCCTCTTCAGCATCAGCCTTGAGGCGCGCCTCGGCGCTTTTTGCTTCGCGCTTCAGGATGGCGGCAAGCTGCGGTGCAACCGCTGGGAACTGGTAGGTGAAGGCGTAGATGTCGTTTGTCTGTTCCCGGCTGTAAGCGCTGACTTCCCCAGGTGTCGAGGATGAGGCATCGCTGGACGATACCGCGCGCGCGCGGATTTGTCCCGAAACCGCCGCCGAAGCCGACGCGCCCGAGGTCGCCGGATCTCCGGATGCCGGCGCATCGCCGGACGAGCAGGCCGATAGCAGCGCAATGGTGACGAGAGCGTAAAAACTGGCGCGCATAGATATTCTCCATTCTGGGCTGGGCAGGGCGGTTCGCCCACGTCTATGGACCAGGAATGACCGATTACAGCCAGTTGCTTCGCCCCGACAATGGGCAAGACACCCATATGATCTATCTCGTTTCAGCAGACGGTTTTGACGCATGGGCCGCGACCCGCAGCGCCCGCGACCGCGCGGCCATGGCGGCGCACAAGTTCAAGGGAGAGGCGCACGGCTTTGCCATCCTGCCGGGCAAGGAAGAGAGCTGGTCCATCGCAGCCGGCGTGGCCGATCCCGACAAGCTCGGCAGCTGGTGTCTGGCCAAGCTGGCCGAGAGCTTGCCCGCCGGCACCTACAAGCTCGCCGATCGCAGGCCTGGAGCAGCGGCCTTCGGCTGGCTGATGGGCCACTACAAATTCGATCGCTATCTGGACAAGGAGCCCGAGGGTCCGCGCGTGCTGTTGACCGATCAGCCAGGCATGATCGACGATGCGGTTATGCTGGCGCAGGCGACGGCGCTGGTGCGCACGCTGGTCAATACTCCGCCGGTCGATTGCGGTCCGCCGGCGCTGGAAGCCGAAGCGGAGCGGATCGCCAAGGCGCACGGCGGTTCGGTGGAAGTAACGCGCGGCGATGCGCTGGCCACGGGCTATCCGCTGATACAGGCGGTGGGGCAGGCGGCGATGCGCGCGCACGCACCGCGGCTGATAGAGCTGCGTTGGGGGCGGGACGATCATCCGCGCCTGGCCATCATAGGCAAGGGCGTCATCTTCGATTCCGGCGGATTGGACGTGAAATCCTCCACCGGCATGCGCTTCATGAAGAAAGACATGGGCGGCTCCGCACACGCGCTGGCGCTGGCGGAGCTTATCATGAAGTCGCGGTTGCCAGTGCGGTTGCACATGCTGGTCCCCGCCGTCGAGAATGCGATCGCAGGCAATGCGCTGCGTCCCGGCGATATTATCACGTCACGCAGCGGCCTGACGGTCGAGATCGACAATACCGATGCGGAGGGTCGTCTCATTCTGGCCGATACGCTGACCAAAGCGGGCGAGGACGAACCTGAGCTGGTGATCGATTTTGCTACACTGACCGGCGCTGCGCGGGTGGCGCTGGGGCCTGATTTGCCCGCCATGTTTGCCAATAGCGATACCCTGGCGGATGGACTCCTTGCCGCCGGTACGCGGCAAGACGATCCGCTCTGGCGCCTGCCGCTGTGGGACGGGTATATGGAGATGCTGGCTAGTGATATCGCCGATTGCGTGAACAGCGCCAGTGGCGGTTTTGCCGGATCGGTCACGGCAGCATTGTTTCTGAAGAAGTTTGCCCCGGATACGGCTGAATGGGCCCATTTTGACACTTTCGCCTGGCGGCCCACGTCCCGGCCTGGACGGCCGAAAGGCGGCGAGGCGCTCGGCATGCGTGCGGCGTTCGATTATTTGAAGGCTCGCTACGCCCCGGCCGGGTGAATTCGACGAACGACCATAACGGAAAGGAAACCATTCCGGGCGGCAGCCGTTCTTTTCGGCATGCTTATGGACGAACTTCCGCTCTCGACCTCGGACACCATGATGGACTGGATGGAAACGCTGATCGCCTATGTGCGATCCGGCGATCCCGATCTGACCAATCGTCAGATGGCGATCATATTCACTGTGTATACGCGCCGCGGTCCGCACACTGTACGGGGCCTGGCCGAACGGCTCAAAGTGTCCAAACCGGTGATCACCCGGGCGCTCAACAAGCTCGGCCACGTCGGCTATCTTCGCCGCCAGCGCGATGAGGCCGATGGTCGCAATGTCTTCGTCGTGGGCACAGACAAGGGCGCCGGTTTCCTCAACAGGTTTGAGCGTTTCATAAGGTCCGACCGGGACAACCGCGAAAACGGTTTTCCGGTTCACGAATCGGCGAGCTTCGCCAAGCATTAGCAAGCATGTGGTGGCGAACCACGGGGTCAAGGCGCCGCGTTCGCCCGGAAAATACGGACAGCATTGCCTTCTTGGATCCGACCGCGCATGTCGATAGTGATCCCCCCGGAGCGACGATGCACAAGATCTTTATTGACGGAGCCAGCGGTACCACCGGCCTCGAAATTCGCGAACGTCTGCGTGGGCGCGCTGCCTTCGATCTGATCGCGCTTGATGATGGCGTGCGCAGGGATGTCGCCAAGCGGCGCGAGGCGATCGCCGCGGCGGATATCGTTATACTTTGCCTGCCCGACGAGGCCGCGCGCGATGCCGTAGCACTGGCTGAAAGCGCGTCAGGAACCCGCTTTATCGACGCGTCGAGCGCCCATCGGACCGACCTTGCCTGGACCTACGGCTTTCCTGAATTGTGGCAGGACCACCGCTCCGTCATCCGCACGGCCCACCTCGTCTCCAATCCGGGCTGCTACCCGACGGGTTTCCTGGCGCTTGTTGCGCCGCTTGTGCAGCGGGGCCTGATACCAGCTGACTGGCCCTATGTGGTCAGCGGTGTATCGGGCTATTCGGGCGGCGGCAAACCGCTGATCCGTCGCTATAGCGATGGCGCGCCGCCGTCCTACCGGGCCTATGCACTGTCGCTGGAGCACAAGCATCTGGGCGAAATGCAGGGTCATGCCGGCCTGGCCCATGCCCCGATCTTTTCCCCAGCGGTCGTTCCCGCCTATCGCGGGATGTTGATCGATGTCCCGCTTCCGCTCCATGCCATGTCTGGTGCTGCCGGCGCGCAGGATATCGCTGCTGCGCTGGGGGCGCATTATCAGGACGAACCGCTGGTGCGCGTCCATCATGGCGGCCAACCGCCGGATGAACTCGTCATACCGGCGGCTGGCCCGCCGTCCGATCGACTGGACCTGCATCTGTTCGCCGATGCCGATGGCAGTCGGATGCGGCTGATCGCCATGCTCGACAATCTGGGCAAGGGTGCCAGCGGTGCAGCGGTGCAGAATCTCAACCTGATGACCGGAGAGCCAGAAACGGCGGGTTTGCTGATTTGAGATGATCGCGGCGCTACGACCCGCGTTGGCGGGCCTGCTTTAATGAACGGTGCCGCCGGACCGCGGTGTGGACAGGAACAGGATCAGCCGCTCGATCTGCCGCCAGCGGCAAAAGCTGATATGATTGCCCAAGCCGCGGCTCTGCTCCGCGCGCTCGGCCGCTTCCAGCCCCGCCGCTTTGCCGTAACTGCGCATCAACAGCTCGGCGTCGCTCACATCGCCGCGCCGGATCATGATCGGTGTTTGCATCGGGTACCTTGCTTCCGCGCCGCGCCATCGCGTGCCGCGGTCCACCCTCTATGCGCGCGGTGATGGACGAAGATTGAAACGGATTGGTTGACGACCGGTTCACGATGTTGCGGCCAACACCCTTGCTCTTGCTGCCGAGCGGTGCGATGTCCGCGCGCATGCCAACTCCCCCTCCCCAAAACCCCGTCGCGGGCGGATTTTTCATGGCGGCCGGTCTGCTGGTTGGCGCGCTGATCGGCATGTTTCGGGGCCAGTCCTCGCTGTACATGATCGGCGGTCTGATCATCGGCAGCGCCATTGCCCTGATGATATGGCTACGAGACCGCCCCCGGCGCTGAAATTGCCGCTGGGCGCTTGTCAGCGAGGGCGCGGCGGATTACGTTTTTGCGATGCGCAAACATATCAGGAATATCGCCATTATCGCCGTCGTTCTGGCTGCGGGCATCATTTTCTGGCTGACCAGGCCGGACGTGGCACAGGTGCCCATGGACCAGATGGTGGGTGTCGAGCCGGTGCTGGGCGATCCCCGGCCGCAGACGATCCCGACGGTGGAGATTGCAGACGTTGCGCGCTGGACGGCGGCCCAGAAGCCCGTCGCGGCGCAGGGCCTCACCGTCACGCGCTATGCCCAAGGTTTGGATCATCCGCGTAACATGTACGCCATGCCCAACGGTGATTTGCTGGTGGCGGAAAGCAACAGCCCGCCGCGCGGCAGCAACGGCATCGAAGGCTGGGTGATGAAGCAGTTGCTCCGCAAGGCCGGGGCGGCCACGCCGTCGGCCAATCGTATCACGCTGCTGCGTGATGGCGACGGCAACGGCACAGTCGATCAGCGTACCATTTTTCTGCAGGGGCTGAATTCGCCTTTCGGCATGGCAGTGGTCGGCAACCGGTTCTTCGTAGCCAACACCGACGGCGTGCTGGAATACCCCTATCAGCCAGGACAGACTCAGATCTCCGCGCCGGGACGGCTGATCTACAAACTCAACGCCAAGGCGCCCAACAACCACTGGACGCGCAATCTGGCGGTGAATCCGGACCAGACGAAGTTGTATATTTCAGTCGGCTCCAACAGCAATATCGGTGAAAATGGGCTGGACACCGAGAAGGGCCGGGCGATGGTGCTCGAATATGATCTGAAAACGGGCAAGACGATTCCGTTCGCCGTGGGTATGCGCAATCCGGTGGGACTGGCCTTCTACCCCGGAAGCAACACGCTCTGGACCGTCGTGAATGAGCGCGACATGCTCGGTTCCGATCTGGTGCCGGATTATCTGGCGGAGGTGGAGTTTGGCGCGGACTATGGATGGCCGTGGCATTATTGGGGTGGCTATATCGATCCACGGGTAGAACCCGGACGGCCGGAAAAGCGGCAATATGAGCGGCGGCCGGACTATTCGCTCGGGGCACATGTGGCGCCGCTCGGCCTGATCTTCGCGGACAAGGCGCAGCTCGGAGATATCTTCGGGAGCGGCGCGTTTGTAGCGCGGCACGGCAGTTGGAACCGCCAGCCGGTTTCGGGCTATGACGTGATTTTCGTGCCATTCCGTGCTGGCCGCCCTGTCGGCAAACCTCTGAATGTGCTGCAGGGGTTTCTGGACGAGGATGGCAATGCGCAAGGCCGCCCCACCATGTTGGCCGCAGACAGGACGGGCGCGCTGCTGGTCAGCGATGATGTCGGGAATGTCATCTGGCGCGTCGCGCCGCAGCGCGCTCCGGCATCGCAGCCTGGCAGCTGACAGCTTCGTTTACCGTCGAAGCGGGCGGCGCTTTGCTTGACTTGACGGGCACGAGCCCTTACGTGCAGCCGGTCTGAATTCCCCAATATCATGAACTCAAGGAGCCGTTATGGCGCGCGTTACCGTGGAAGATTGCGTCGACAAGGTGTCGAACCGTTTCGATCTGGTCCTCTTTGCAGCCGAGCGTGCGCGCGAAATTTCGGGCGGCGCTGACCTTACGATTGACCGCGACCGGGACAAGAACCCCGTCGTCGCGCTGCGCGAGATCGCGGAGGCCACCGTCAAGCCGAAGCATCTCGAGGAAGGCCTCATCCAGTCGCTGCAAAAGGTGCAGGTGGATGACGACGACGAGATCGCGGAGGTGGGCTCGCTCAGCCAGTCCGCCGAGGCATTGCGCGTGACAGCCGCCGCACCGGCGCGCTCCGCCGGCGTTGCCCGCGATTAAGTGCTATTGCATCGGATCGCTAAAAAAGGCGGCTTTCGAGCCGCCTTTTTTATGGCCGGCGCGATCGGCTGGCCCCATGTGCGGAAACCGATCGGCGCTTGGTTCAGTTGTCGAGATTCCAGATTTTAACTTCCAGCGGAAGCTCCGGATCGACCATCAGGGCCAGTTCCCGTTGCCGTTTTCCTTCGCCGCCGCCGGTGGCCATGCCAAGGAAATAGCGGGCGTGGCTGGAATCGGGATAGGCCAGAAGCGCCGAACGCCAGTCATCCGCGGCGTCGTCCTTGCGTCCCAACCGCCAGTGGACCATTCCGCGGTTCTCCAAGGCATCGGAGCTGTTCTCGCTCAGTTCTGCGGCGCGGGTGCAGTCCTTAAGGGCGCTGTCCAGCGCGATGCCGTAACCCGCCTTCAGATCGCAACGAGCGCGGAATAGCTGCGCATCTCCGGGTTTGCGCGCGAACGCGGCATCCATGACCGCCAATGCCTTATCTGGTTGCCCGGCTTGGGCCAGCGCCTTGGCATGGACAATATCGAGATCGTTCTGCTCAACACCCATTGAGCCGAACGCTTCGAGCGCAGCTAGCATCTCGTCCGGACGGCTATGCAGCCAATAGATCTTGGCCATCTGATACATCGCGGTGTCCGATGCCGGCTCCAGCGCGCGCGCATTCTCCACCGACTCCAATGCTGCTTCCGGATCACCGAGTTCCTGCAGTGCAGACATCCAGAGATAATTGTCCGCATCCGGTTGGGCTGCCAAAACAATATTCAGATCTGCGATGGCGGCGGGATAGTCGCCGATTTTGCTCAGGAAGCCGGCGCGCGCAAGACGTGCGCTCATATCGTCGGGATCGGCCTGCGATACTGCCTCATCATAGGCGGCACGCAACGCCTTGGCCTGCCCAGCCTTGTCCGCCAGCCGGACGGCAACATTCAGGCTCTCGGTATCCCCGGGGGCCAGCAGCCGCACTTTTTCCGCCTTGGCCTTCGCTATGGCCGTACGGATCGCGGGTAGTTGATCGGCGGTAATCTCGTTGGCGATGGTCCGTTCGGACAGCGTGGCTTCGACGCGGTTTGTGTCCATCGCATAGGCATAGGTATATTGGGTTCCCGCGATCGTTTGATCAAATGACAGCGGCCCCTTCATTTCGAAAGCCTGTCCGGTTTTGGGCAGGATGATGCTGACGCGACGGCTCTCGAACGCCGGGTGTGGCATCTTGACCGGTATTTCGCGCCAGGCGGCCCGGCTGCGATCGGCGTTAAAGCGGATCGATTCGACGGGCGGCTCCATTTCGGTCTGATACCGTTGATCCCGCCAAATCCAGTCGTACGTCTCGATGCTCCGACCGGTCAGGATCGCTGTGCGGTAGTCATCGGTAAACCGCAAGCTGTGAGCGGTAACGATCGCTTCGTTGCCGAGACCTTTGATTATAGTGTCGAGCTGATCGCCGAAGCTCTTTTCATCGAGCTGCGCCTGCAGACCCTTGAGAGCGGCTACCACGTCCCCGGTCAGCGTAACCTTGGTTTCGGCGATCACCGGCAGGCCGAGGCCGGCGCTGATATCGATAATCCGCTCCATCATCGCGGTCGGTTGGCTGAGCGGACGCACGGGCACGTCGATCAGTCCGGTGCCTGCGGGCGTCAGCGGTAATGCCACGTAGAAATTGGATACATCGGCTATGTTCGAAGCGGTGGTGCCCTGCGCCGTGCCGTCGAGCCAATAGTCCCGGTCGTCGATCGACGCGCGCACCACCACATGATCGAACGGATAGAAGCCGGGCTTGAGCCGCGCGACCGCATCGCCGTCCTCAGCGCTGACCATCATGGGCTGCGCCGTGATGCCCAGTTCGCGCAGCACCGTGAGCAGCAGCAGTGTCTTGGCCTTGCAGTCACCGTAGCGTTGTTCCCAGGTGGAATCCGGTGTTTGCGGCGTGTAATTGCCAAAATCCATGCCCTTGTAGAGATAGCGGACCTTGGATTGGACCAGGTCCACCGCGGAGACCATGCGTGCCATCGGGTCTTTGCCGGCAGCAGCAATTTTGGCGACCTCTTTGGCCAGATCGCCATCAGAGGCAAAACCAGCCCGTTCCTCGTAGAGCGCGGATGCCGTCCGACTGACCGCCTCCCAATCGCCAAAGGTGGTGTAACTGATGAACGGAGGAAGGACGAAGCGCGATGGGGCCTGATCGGGTTGATCTTTGGCCTTGGGCAGCACGCCCTCGAACCGGACCTCGCGCATTCCGTCGCGGCGCTCTTCGGTTAGGTCCACGCCCTCCGACGCGGCCCAGTTGAGCGTTGTTGTTTCCGGCCAGAGTAGCCGCATCTGGTATCGCCCGACCTCAACGGGCGCGCGCGGCAGAGTTTGCAGTCCAGCAACATGTCCTTGGAGCGCGGGGTCATCGTCCACGCGGCTGTACTGAAGGCGGATGATATCGCCCAGTTGCAGGCCAGTGAGTTGCATCGTGGCCGTCAGCGCGCCATCGATTGACAGCTTCTCCAGATTGGCTTCGCGGCGGATCACATCGAATCCGCTGCCGTCTCCCAGCGCGTCGATCGTCTTTCCATCGCGAACGATGTCGACAGCGTGCACGAGAATGTCCTGGGTATCGGGTTGCCATTCGATCTTTACATTGCCCGCGCTCGACAGCATCTCGGGCGATATGACCTGATAAGCGGCGTCAGAAAAGGCAGTGCTTTTGCCGCCTGCGATCTGGATTTGGTTATCGTAGAGCAGGAAGACCTTTTTGTCGCCTTCCTCGGGGGGTGGCAGAGTGCTCACCGTCGCCCATGCTGGCGGTGGGGCCAGTTGCGGCCGCTCCTGCGCTATGGCCATTGCCGAACTGGACAAAAGCGCTGCCAAAAGTGCGCCGTGGACGAACCTTAACCCCATATTGAAACTCCCCCCTAGATCGGAAGTACCATAACCAAGGGCTGGACAAAGAAAAGGGCCGCGAGCGGCCCTTTTCTTTTGATCTTGGTACGTGGCCCATTTGCATCAGCGAGCCATGAACCCTTTCGCTGTTCAAGCACCCTGGGGCGTGGGATCACCGAACGGATTCTTCGGCTTGCCGCGGCCGGCCGACGGAATCAGCGTACCCATTTGCGGGGTCTCTGAAGGCTTCACGATCTCGCCGTTCTCCCGCTCGAACTTGCCGGTTTCGAGAAGCTGCCGGATCTCCTCGCCCGAAAGCGTCTCATATTCCAGCATGGCATTGGCCAGTTGGTGGAGTTGATCGTCATGCTCTGTCAGCAGTGCCTTGGCCCGCTCATAACCTTCCTCGACGATCCGGCGGATTTCCTTGTCGATCTTTTTGGCGGTTTCGTCCGACATATGGCTGCGCTGAGACTGCGAATAGCCCAGGAACGTCTCGCCCTGCGGCTCCTCATATTGCAGCGGACCCATTTCATCGGACATGCCCCACTGGGTCACCATGTCGCGGGCAAGCTTGGTGGCGTACTGAATATCGCTCGATGCGCCGGAACTGACCTTGTCATAACCAAAGATGATTTCCTCGGCCACACGCCCGCCCATCGATACGGCCAGGTTGGCATGCATCTTGTCCCGGTGATAGCTGTAACTATCGCGTTCGGGCAGCCGCATGACCATACCCAGCGCGCGGCCGCGCGGGATGATGGTGGCCTTGTGGATCGGATCGGACGCCGGTTCGTGGATGGCGACAATCGCATGACCGGCCTCATGATAGGCAGTCATTTTCTTCTCGTCGTCGGTCATGACCATGGAGCGGCGCTCCGATCCCATCATGACCTTGTCCTTGGCGTCCTCGAATTCCTGCATTGCGACCAGCCGTTTGGCCCGGCGCGCCGCGAGCAGAGCCGCCTCATTCACCAGATTGGCCAGATCAGCGCCGGAGAAGCCCGGCGTTCCGCGCGCGATGGTGCGGCCGTTCACGTCGGGTGCCAACGGCAGCCGCTTCATGTGAACCTCGAGAATTTTCTCGCGGCCTTCGATATCGGGACGAGGCACAACAACCTGGCGGTCAAAGCGGCCGGGACGCAGAAGGGCTGGGTCCAGCACGTCAGGGCGGTTCGTGGCCGCTATGATAATGATACCTTCGTTAGCCTCAAATCCGTCCATCTCGACCAGCAACTGGTTGAGCGTCTGCTCACGCTCGTCGTTGCCATTGCCAAGGCCTGCGCCGCGATGACGGCCAACGGCATCGATCTCATCAATGAACAGGATACATGGCGCGTTCTTCTTCGCCTGTTCGAACATGTCGCGCACACGGCTGGCGCCGACGCCGACGAACATCTCGACAAAGTCTGAGCCCGAGATGGTGAAGAACGGAACGCCCGCCTCACCCGCGATGGCACGGGCAAGCAGCGTCTTGCCGGTGCCGGGCGAACCAACAAGCAGGGCGCCCTTGGGGATCTTGCCGCCGAGCCTGGAGAATTTTGTCGGATCGCGCAGAAACTCGACGATCTCCTCGAGTTCCTCACGCGCCTCGTCGATGCCGGCGACATCTTTGAAGGTGACCTTGCCATGCTTCTCGGTCAACAGCTTGGCCTTGGATTTGCCAAAGCCCATCGCGCCGCTGGCACCGCCGCCTTTCTGCATCTGGCGCAGCACGAAGAATGCCACGCCGATGATGAGCAGGAAAGGCAGGGACTGCATCAAAAGATACTGCCAGATGCTCGGGCCTTCCTGCGCCATGCCGCTGGCTTCGACACTATTGGCTTCAAGCAACTGGTTCAGGCTGGAGTCGTTGGGGACGGGGATGGTCTGAAACTTGGTGTCGTCGTTGTAGACGCCGGTGATCCGCTCGGGCCCGATCTTGACACTCTTGACCGTGCCGGCTGCAACCTTTTCGCGGAAGGCCGAATAGCTGACACCGGTCGCATCAGTGGCACGGCCGCCGTCGAAAACCGAGAACACCAGCAGGACCGCAAGGATCGCGCCCGCCCAGATCATCATGCTCTTCATCCAGGGGTTGCCCTTGGGCTCCTGATCGTCGTTCATCTTGTGCTCCAATCCAACCCCATCAATGTAGGTCGCCATTGGTGAATGGCAACATAACGCCATGGCGGTTTGTGGCGATTTCTACGTTAGATAGCATACCGAACCGATTTCGCGGTGCGAGAAGTGACATGGGAGACAAACCGTTCGGGCGGCGTTCCGTTCAGCCGGTGCATGGCATCGATCAGCCGTGTGTTCGCTGACACTTCGCAATGGTGAAGGCGCGCGGCGTCCATGCGATCGCAATAACAGATCGGCGCGCGTGCAGGACGGCGCTGCATGTCGCCGACGCCGGCGCGAACAGCGGGCCGGCCGGTTATACGCCGCGCTGGGGTGCCGGCTCGATGTGCCAGCCGTCGGCGCGCGGCGTACACAGATGCGCGCCGACGCTGCAACGCGCGCCATCGGTAAGCGTGTCCAGCGCTCGCGCGAGCGTATCGCCGCGCGGCGTCTCGCCCAGCAGTCCGAGCGCCCGGGCGAGCAGACGCCGCTGCAGCGCGCGCGGCAGGCCCTCGGCGTGCAGGATTAGACGCCCGGGCCCAGCCTGCGCGATGGCTCCGCGCTCTGCCTCCCGCGCGGTGATCCAGTCCAGCGCTGTATTGCCCTCGGCCAAGGCATCGGCCGTGCGTATAGCGGCGCGCGGGGGGAAGGCATCCGGATGATCCGCCAGCAGCGCGCGCATCCGCGCCCGGTCGAAGCGATGATCGCGGTTGCTCTGATCGTCCACGGCAGCCACGCCCGCAGCCGCGCAGGATGCGATCAGCTCGGCCTTGGTATAATCCAGCAGCGGGCGCAGCACTTTATCGTTGCGGCGCCGAATACCAGAAAGACCGGCCAGCCCGCTGCCGCGCGCCAATCGCATCAGCAGCGTCTCCAGTTGATCATCGGCATGGTGCGCGGTCGCCAGGAACGGTAGGCCGCGTTGCCGCCGCCAGTCATCGAGCAGCGCGTAGCGGGCGCGCCGCGCCGAAGATTGCAGATTGCCGACGATGGCGGCGGCGGGCCGCAACACTGTGTGGGGAATGGCGCGTTCGGCGCAGAGCGCGGCGACGAAAGCGGCTTCCTCGGCCGCCTCTGCGCGCAGCCCGTGGTCCACCGTAGCGGCGGCGATCCTGCCCGGCATCGACCGGTGGGCCAAAAGCAGCAGCGCCGCGCTGTCGGGTCCGCCCGATACCGCCAGGCCCAGCCGCTCCACAGGGCCGCCCGCAGCGCGGATCAGGCCTGCGGCAAACCGCTCTGTGCAGCGCGGCGGATCGGCTTTATTTGCAATTGGCCTTGGCCTTGCCTGCGGTCACCCGGCCTGCCAGCCGGCCCTTGGCATCATCGGGATAGACATCTGCCAGTTCGGCATAGGCCTGGCAGGCTTCTGACGTCTTGTTGAGCGAAGTCAGCGCCTGGCCCAGGAAGTACAGACTGTCGGCGGCCCGTTCGCCGCGCGGGTCCTTCTGGTAATTCTCGAGGAAATATTGCGCCGAGGTGGCCGGTTTGCCGTCATCGAGATAGGCGCGGCCGAGTAGGTTGCGTGCATGGCTGGCACGGGTTGACCTGGGGAAGTCCTTGACCGTCTTGGCCAGCTGCGCCTGCGCTTCGGGATAGAAACCGGCCTCCCACAGGCGATAGCCGTAGATATAGCTGTCGTCGGCCGCGTCGCTGGTCTTCGGCCGCTCGATCGCTGCGACGGCCTGCTGGCGCGCGGGCGTCGCCGCGGCAGCCGACTTCGGCGTTGCCGGTTTGGATGCGGCCGGCCTGGGTGTGGCGGATATGGGTGTTGCCGCGGTGGGCGCGTTGGACGGAGCGTCGGAAATTTGATCGACCGGCACGTCAGCGCCGCCGGTGGATGGTGTCGCGGCGGGCGCGGATTCCAGTTTGGCGAGGCGCGCCTGCAACGCGGTCAGCTGCGTTTCATATTGTCGCATCTGGTTGCCGCGTTCTTCCACCTGACCGGTCAGCCGGGCGAGCTGGCCCTCCAGCGCATCGACACGGGTCATCAGATTGCCGATGATAGTGATGTCGGTGGTGCTGCCCGGAAGACGGCTGGGCTGCTCTTGCGGCTTGATTTCAGGTTCGAAATAGCGGTCCGATGCGCCGGGAAAGACTTTGCGTTGAAGCGCCCGAACCTCCTGCTCCAGCCGGTCTATCCGGCTGGGCACGCTGGCGTCCTGCGCAAGCGCGGCTGCGGGCATCAACATGGCCGCGGCCAGAATCAGAAATTTCAGTCGCATGCAATATCCTCCCGTTCCGGCGCTCCCTGCACCGGGTCCATTCCTGCCGCGCGCGCCATTTTTTTATTCGGCCGATCGACCGGCGCCTGGCCCGCATCTTGAAAGCCGTCTTAACGATAAAGCAGCTGACGGCACAATGAATAGCCGCGGGAGCCTCTGCCGGGCAAACGCTCAGGTGGCTGGCGTTGGGGCGGTCCGTCGCCGGGCGAGCAGCGCGGCAGCGCTGATGCCGACGTCCTTCACCGCGCGCTCGGGCGGGCCGAGCGGCGCAACCGGCCGTCCGGCGAGGGTGACGTCCACCGCTTCGGGTCGGCCGATATTGATCATCGGGTTGTTGGCCTGACGCGGCACTTCATAGCGTTCGCCGGGGATCAGCGTTTTGATCAGCAGCGTATCGTTGGCGCCGTTATAGATGCGTACCCACACCTCCTTGTTGGCGGTCAGCACTACCTGGCCATCGCTACCTGGGCTGTTGCCCGGTGGACCGGCGGGAGGCAGAGCGGCTTTGGCGGCGGGAGCCTGGTCCGCTTCGGCAGCAGACATCTGCCGGTCTAGATAGGGGTCGGCCGGTTCGGCGGTCCAGAAAAACCCGCGCCAGATACCATATCCGGCCACCAGCAGCCCCGCGATCAGCGCAGCGGTCCACGCCAGCATGCGCGGCGGCGTGCGTGAGGGATCGGCGGGATGGAAATTGTCGCCGTCACGCGTCCGGTCGTAGCGCGGTTCGCTGCCGTTCTCGTCGCGCACGCGCCGGGCGATGTCATCCTCGTCCAGCCCCAGCGAGCGGGCGTAGGATTTTGCAAATCCGACTTCGTAGGTGATCGCGGGCAGGGCATCATGATCGGACGCTTCGAGCGCCTTGAGATGCCGCATGGGGATGCGCGTGTCGTCGGCGATATCCTGCAGCGATTTGGACTGCGCTTCGCGTTCGCGGCGCAGCATCGCCCCGACCGTCGCGGGATGCACGTCGGCCGCTTCATTCACTCCCAGATTGTCGTCCACAAATCCTCCCGGCCAATGGCCTTTGCGTGGAATTTCGCGCCCTGCTGCCACAAATGCGGCGCGGGCGGTGCGCTTGTCAATGCCAAGCGGCGCGCACGTCAGCCGATATCAACGCCTTTTTCCTGCGCCCAAGTGGTCAGGGCACCGCGGATGTCGCGGCGCGGCTCATCAATCAGCCCGCCGACGAAATCCTCCGCCTCGCCCAGCGGCAGCGATCGCACCATCGCCTTGATCGGGCCAACGGCAGCAGGCGTGATCGACAGGTTTCGATAGCCCAGTGCGAGCAGCGCCAGCGCCTCAAGCGGACGGCCGCCCATCTCGCCGCACACGCTGAGCTCCACCGGCGTGTCCTTGAGGGTGCGCACCACGCGGCGCAAGAAGCGGAGGATGGCTGGCGACAACCAGTCATAGCGCTCGGCGAGCCGCGGGTGGGAGCGGTCAGCGGCGAACAAAAACTGGGTGAGATCATTGGTGCCAACCGAAAGGAAATCGAGCTCACCCACCAGCTGGTCCAGCGCGTCCGCCAAGGCCGGCACCTCCAGCATTGCGCCGTAGCGGATGTGGACGGGCAGCTTCTTCTTGCGCGCGCGCAGGAACTCCACCTGCTGGTAGAACAGTTCGCGCGCCTCGATGAACTCCCACGGCTCGGCAATCAGCGGGAACATCACCTGCAAGGTGCGGCCCGACGCTGCCTCGATCAGCGCGCGCGCCTGGGCTTTCATCAGCCCGCTGCGGTCCAGCGCCACGCGCACCGCGCGCCAGCCCATGGCCGGGTTCTCCTCATCCACGCCGGCGTCCTTGATATAGGGCAGCGCCTTGTCCCCGCCGATATCGAGCGTGCGGAAGGTGACAGGCTTGTCGCCCGCCGCATCCAGCACATCGCGGTAGAAGCGCATCTGGCGCTCGCGCTGCGGCAGGGTGGAGCTGACAAGGAACTGGAACTCGGTACGAAACAGGCCGACGCCGTCCGCGCCCGTCATGGCCACCGCGCCAACATCGTCGCGCAGGCCGGCGTTGATTTTGACCGATATGCGCGCGCCGTCCAGCGTGATTGGCTCGGCCCCGCGCAATGCAACATAGTGCGCGCGCTGTGCCTGGCGCTGGGCAAGTTTGGATTCGTAGCTTTCGATCACCTGCTCGTTGGGCCGCAGGAAGATGCTGTTGGCGTCTGCGTCCATCAGCAGCTCATCGCCCTCGCGCAGGTGGCTGCGGATGCCGCGCGCACGGCCGATCATGGGAATGCCCATGGCGCGCGCCACGATGGTGACGTGCGCGGTGAGCGACCCTTCTTCCAGAATGACGCCCTTCAGCCGCCGCCGGTCATATTCCAGGAGCTCGGCCGGGCCCAGGTTGCGCGCGATCAGGATTGAGTCCCGGCGCAGGCCAAATTGCGCGGCGGTACCCATCTGCCCCGAAACGATACGCAGCAGCCGGTTGGATAGATCTTCCAGATCGTGCATCCGCTCGGCCAGCAGCGGATCATCGATCTGGCGCATGCGCATGCGGGTGCGCTGCTGCACGCGTTCGATTGCGGCCTCGGCGGTCAGGCCGCTGTCGATCGCTTCGTTGATGCGGCGGCTCCAGCCCTCGTCATAGGCGAACATCTTGTAGGTATCGAGCACCTCATCATGCTCGCCGCCCACGCCGAAATCGGCCGAGCTGGCCATACGGTCGATCTGTTCGCGCATCTTGTCGAACGCGGAATAGACGCGCTGGCGCTCGGCCTCGGTGTCCTCGGCCACCACATGTTCGATCGTGATGCGCGGCTGGTGGAAAATCGCCGCGCCCGACGCCATTCCCTTGACCAGCGGCAGGCCGGTCAGCTGCGTGGAGCTGGTGTCGGCCACGAATTCGGTGCGCTCGTCGTCGATCAGTTCGGCATTGGCGATCAGCTCGGCCAGCACCATGGCAACCGTCTGTAACGCCTCGATCTCCACCTCTTCATATTTGCGCGGCTCGACATGCTGGACGCTCAGCACGCCGACAGCGCGTTCGGAGCGTACGATGGGGACGCCGGCGAAACTGTGGAACTTTTCCTCGCCAGTTTCGGGCATGTAGAGGAAATTGGGGTGCGCCGCGGCCTCGGCCAGGTTGAGCGTGTCGACGTCCTGCGCGATGGTGCCGACCAGTCCCTCGCCGCGCGCCAGACGGGTGACGTGCACCGCTTCGGGGTTCAGCCCGCGCGTGGCGAACAGCTCCAGCGCGCCCTCGCGCAGCAGATAGATCGAGCAGACCTCGCTATCCAGCGCCTCGCCGATTATGTCGACGATGTTGTTGAGCTTGCCCTGAGTGTGCGTGCGGCTGGCCATCACGTCGTGAAGGCCGGTCAGGATCTGGCGGGACGAGGCGGCTGCGGACTGGATCATGGATCGGGGACTAACAGACCCGCGGTCGGTACGCGATAGCGGCCTTCCTCATCGGCGCGAGAGCTTTCATGAGCGCGAGGGCGGGCTGGCACCAGCGCCGCCGCTCCCGCGCTTCGCTATCGGTCGGGCGCGATCAGTGCGCCTTGGCTGTGACCAGTTCGTCCTTGAGCGCCAGTTTACGCTTCTTGAGATCGTGCAGCTTCACATCGTCGGGAGAGGGACGGCCGGCCTCATATGCTATCTGCGATTCCAACTTGGCGTGCTTGGTTTCAAGCGCGGTGAGGTGGCCATTTTGCATAAGAGAGCTCCTTCAATGGCGACCGGAAATGTCCGGCCGATGATTCGGATTAGATCATAGAATCTTGCCAAAGTCCTGCCATCTCGTCGAACGGCGCGCGAATTGCGACGATCCGATGACAGGTCTTGCATGGGTGCCGGAGTGCGCTGGCTGGGTGCAGCCGGGCTTGCTAGGGGAGGCCCACCAAGGGGGGCAGCAGGGGGTTTCTGAGATGAACGACGAAGGCATGCAACGCGCGCTGGAGCTGCTTCGGATCGAACATCGCGATCTGGACGACGCGATCGCGGCGCTGGCGGCACAGTCGGTTCCCGATCAGCTCCAGATCGCCCGGCTGAAACGGCGCAAGCTGCACCTCAAGGATCGCATCGCGCGGCTGGACGACGAGCTGACACCCGATATCATTGCCTGACACGCTGCGCGCGGCTTTGGGCCGGCCCTGCAAGCTTGCCGGATATTTACCGCGGCACGCCGCGCCGTGCCAAATCGGTGCACCGGCCTCGCCGGGCACCGCTTTCATAGTAAACAACCTGTTCGCGCCTGCCCGGCTCTGGCATTCGGTGGCCATGCTCGAAACTCACCGCCCGCACATATCGCTCACCCCCAGGCTGATCGGCGCGCTTTACACCGAGGCGCTGGTGCTGGCGGATGAAGCGCGCGCCACCTTCGCGCTGGCCGATCCCGCCGCCACTGCGCGCGATACGATGGCCTTTGCCTGCGAATCGCTGAAGGTCACCACGCGGCTGATGCAGGTCATTGCCTGGTTGCTGAACCGCAAGGCCTATCTGGCGGGCGAGCTTGGTGAGCA
>JBBSUT010000027.1:0-22345 GCA_038234155.1 Sphingomonadales bacterium
GACCTTGTTCATAAATACGACCAAGGCCGGCACGCCGACCTGACGGGCCAGCAGGATGTGCTCGCGGGTCTGGGGCATCGGGCCATCGGCCGCGTTCACCACCAGGATCGCGCCGTCCATTTGCGCAGCGCCGGTGATCATATTCTTCACATAGTCGGCATGGCCCGGGCAATCGACATGAGCGTAGTGACGCTCAGCCGTCTCATACTCGACGTGAGCGGTCGAAATCGTGATACCGCGCGCGCGCTCTTCGGGCGCCTTGTCGATGTTCGCGAAATCGACGGCAGCACCGCCGTTGAGTTCTGCCATCACCTTCGTGATCGCCGCTGTCAGCGTGGTCTTGCCATGATCGACGTGACCGATGGTGCCGACGTTCACGTGCGGCTTGTTCCGCTCGAATTTTGCTTTTGCCATTATACCCTACCTTCTTCTGCAATGTTTGCCGGGCCCTGAAGCGCCGCGCATTGGCGGCGCCCTAAACCCAAGTCAACGGTCTTAAACTCGGCTATACGCCCGAGCCGGAGTCTGGCTACCGGGGCGCGAAAGCGTGCCCGATAGCCGATCCCGGCGTCTTAGGCCAGCTTCTCTTTCACCTCGTCGGCAACATTCTGCGGCACTTCCTCATAATGAGAGAACTGCATGCTGTACTGTGCGCGTCCCTGAGAGAACGAACGAAGCTGGTTAACGTATCCGAACATGTTTGCCAGCGGCACCATCGCCTCGACGGCCTGGGCGATTCCACGAACCTCGGTGCCCTGAATTTGGCCACGACGCGAATTCAAATCGCCGATTACATCGCCGAGATACTCCTCCGGCGTGATCACTTCGACCTTCATGACCGGCTCGAGCAGTTTGATGCCCGATTTCTGCGCCACCTCGCGCATTGCGCCACGGGCACAGATTTCGAATGCCAGAGCCGACGAATCGACATCATGATACTGACCGTCCACCAGGCGAATGTCGAAATCGATGATCGGGAAGCCGATCATGGAACCGGTTTGTGCGGTTTCCTTCATGCCCTTTTCGATCGACGGAATATATTCCTTGGGAATGTTGCCGCCCTTCACCTCATCGATGAAATTGATCCCCTGCCCGCGTTCGCCTGGAGTGACCACGACCTTGATGCGGCCGAACTGACCGGAGCCGCCCGACTGCTTCTTATGGGTGTAATCAACCTCAACTTCGCGTTTCAACGATTCGCGATATGCCACCTGCGGCGCGCCGACATTGGCTTCCACCTTATATTCACGGCGCATGCGATCGACCAGAATATCCAGGTGAAGCTCACCCATGCCCTTGATGATCGTCTGACCCGATTCGTGATCTGTCGTGACGCGAAACGAGGGATCCTCGGCGGCCAGGCGATTGAGCGCGACGCCCATCTTTTCCTGATCGGCCTTGGTCTTTGGCTCCACCGACAGCTCGATCACCGGCTCGGGGAATTCCATCCGCTCGAGGATAATCGGCTTGTTCGATGCGCACAGCGTGTCGCCAGTGGTGGTTTCCTTGAGACCCGCGATGGCCACAATGTCGCCGGCATAGGCCGCATCGATGTCCTGACGGTCGTTCGCGTGCATGAGCAGCATGCGGCCGATCTTTTCCTTCTTGTCCTTCACGGAGTTGAGCACGGTGCCCTTCTCCAGAACGCCGGAATAAATACGCGCAAATGTCAGCGTACCGACGAACGGATCGTTCATGATCTTGAACGCGAGTGCACTGAGTGGCGCCTCGTCGCTCGAATCACGTGTTTCCTCGGCCTCCGTATCGGGCAAGATACCTTTGATGGCGGGCACGTCGAGCGGGCTGGGCAGATAATCGACCACCGCGTCGAGAAGCGGCTGCACGCCCTTGTTCTTGAACGCGGAACCGCACAGCACCGGCACGAACTTCTGCTCGAGCGTCCCCTTGCGGATCAGCTTCTTGAGCGTCGCCACATCGGGCTCATTACCCTCCAGATAGGCTTCCATAGCCTCATCGTCCTGCTCGACCGCGAGTTCGATCAGGCGCTCGCGGTACTCCTGCGCCTTTTCTTTCAGATCGTCCGGAATCTCAATATATTCGAACTTCGCGCCCAGATCCTCGTCCTCCCAGACGATGCCGCGGTTCTCGACGAGATCGACCAGACCCCTGAGTTCGCTCTCGATACCAATCGGGATGTAGAGCACGGCCGGCTTGGCACCTAGACGATCGATGATCGACTGCACGCAAAACTCAAAGTTCGCGCCGGTACGGTCCAGCTTGTTGATGAAGCACATCCGCGGAACCTTGTACTTGTCCGCCTGACGCCACACCGTCTCGGACTGGGGCTCCACGCCGGCCACGCCATCGAAACAGGCAACCGCGCCGTCAAGCACGCGCAAGGAGCGCTCGACTTCGATCGTGAAATCGACGTGCCCGGGGGTATCGATGATGTTGATCCGGTGGTCGTTCCAGAAACAGGTCGTCGCGGCCGACGTGATGGTGATGCCACGCTCCTGCTCCTGCTCCATCCAGTCCATCGTGGCGGCGCCGTCGTGAACTTCGCCGATCTTGTAGGACTTACCGGTGTAGAAGAGTATCCGCTCGGTCGTGGTGGTCTTGCCGGCGTCGATATGCGCCATGATTCCGATGTTGCGGTATTTATCGAGCGGATATTCGCGGGCCATGCTGGCTACTCCAGGGGATGTCTGAGTGATTATCTGAATTCAGGAATCTGAGGTCGGGGGCGATATAGGAAGAGGGGCCGGTCTTGGCCAGCCCCTCCTCCGTAACCTTCAGATGGTAAGGCGCTTACCAGCGGTAATGTGAGAACGCGCGGTTGGCCTCGGCCATGCGGTGCGCGTCTTCGCGCTTTTTCACCGCGTTGCCGCGGTTGTTGGCAGCGTCCATCAGTTCACCCGACAGACGGCCAACCATCGTGGTTTCGCCGCGGCCACGCGCGGCCGAGATGAGCCAGCGAATGGCAAGGGCCTGGGCGCGCTCGGGGCGCACCTCGACCGGTACCTGATAGGTGGCACCGCCGACTCGGCGGCTGCGGACCTCGATGCCCGGCTTGATGTTGTTCAGCGCGTCATGGAACGTCTGAATCGGATCGACCTTGGCGCGTGCCTCGACGCTGTCGAGCGCTCCGTAGACGATGCGTTCGGCGGCGGACTTCTTGCCGTCGTACATCAGGTTGTTCATGAATTTCGAAAGGATGACATCCCCGAACTTCGGGTCGGGAAGGATCTCGCGCTTTTCGGGACGGCGACGACGTGACATAAAATTATCTCCAGAGCCTGTAGGCTGAAATGGGCCGAATTCTTACTTCGGACGCTTCGCGCCGTACTTCGAACGGCTCTGCTTGCGGTCCTTCACTCCCTGTGTATCGAGCACGCCGCGAAGGACGTGATAGCGAACGCCGGGAAGATCGCGCACACGGCCGCCGCGGATCAGCACGACGCTGTGTTCCTGGAGGTTGTGGCCTTCACCGGGGATGTAGGAGATGACTTCGCGCTGGTTGGTCAGGCGAACCTTGGCCACCTTGCGCAGAGCCGAGTTCGGCTTTTTCGGAGTCGTGGTGTAGACGCGTGTACAAACGCCACGCTTCTGCGGGTTCTGCTCCATTGCAGGGACCTTGGACTTGGCCTTCTGCGGAACGCGGCCCTTGCGGACCAGCTGGTTAATCGTCGGCATAAATGCTTCACCTTATTTTCTTTGTGTCACGACCGATCGGCGCGAACGCTTGGAGGTTCGCGCCTTTCTAGGCCATGACGGCGGTTACTAGAGCACCCGGCTGCGTGGGTATGACGGGGGAGCCAGTCCCTGTTCCGTCCGCCCCGGGGCGCGCTTGTTTTCAGCCCGAATGGCTGGTCCCGCACCGAAATTGCACTGGACAAAGCCCGGGCATTTCCTGAACGGAAGCGCGGCCCTTAGAGCCAATCGCGCTGCGGGTCAACGCCCGAAGGAGCTTCCCGGGGACCAACCGCACGCCAGGTCAGTGCGTCTGGTCGAGACCTACGCGCTTACCCAGCACCCGGTTCTCCATGCGGATGCGCCAGAACAGGAGCATCGCATTGAGCACGGAGAAAACGATCGCCACGGTCGTCTCGTTCAGCATCAGGGGTACCAGCGCGATCTCCAGAACCACCACCAGATAATTGGGGTGGGAGATGAAACGGTACGGCCCGCGCTTCACGCGTGGAAAATCGCGCGCGCTGATCAGGCGGGTGGTCCACCAGCGCCCCAGCGTCAGCAGCGCCCAGTAGCGCAGGCCCTGCACCGCGACGAATGCTGCAAGCAATGGCGCGCTAGGCTGGCCCTGAGGCACCGCCAGCGCCACCAAGGACAAAAGCCACAGCGTATGAAGTACGATGAACAGCGGATAGCCCTTGCGGCCGAATTCGTGCCCGCCCTCCTTGATCAGGCGGCGGGTGTTGCGCTGTGCAATGGCGAGTTCCGCGATCCTCTGCAGGAAGACATATGCGATCAATACCACCGCCCATGCCGGCCAATCGAGCAAGGGTGTCACGGCCGTACCAGCCCGATTGCGCCGGTAAACCCGGGGCCGAGCGCGGTCATCAGAAACGGCTTTCCATGGGATTCGTCGAGCAGCTTTTTCAGCACGAACAAGACGGTCGGCGAAGACATGTTGCCATAATCACGCAAGATCGTCCGAGTGGCGGGCAGCGCGGCGGCGTTGTCCGGCGCGTCCGGCACGAAATAATCCGCCAGGGCGTCGACCACGCGGCCGCCGCCCGGATGGCAAGCAGGCTCGCCCAGATCGGCCAGCGTCAGCCCCTGCGCTTGCAGGTAGGCATCGCACATCGGCGCGAATTCCTGGCCAACGAAGACGGGGATATTCTTGGCAAGCACAAGATCGAAGCCGGTATCGCCGATATCCCATCCCATCATGGCGATCGTCTCTGGCCAAGTCCGCTGGACACAGGCGCCGATGGTCGCTCCGGGCCGATCGTCCGACAACACAGCCGCCGCACATCCGTCTGCGAACAGCACGGCGGCGACAATGTCTTTCTTGTCCATGCGCTGATGATCGTAGGCCAGGCTGCACAGTTCCATCGACACGAGCAGCGTACAACCGCCAGGGCGGGTCAGCTCGGCGGCGATCGCCACGCCCAGCACGCCGCCCGCGCAGCCATAACCGAACAGCGGTACCGTACGGATAGCGGCATCGAAGCCCATTTCGGCGATCATGCGGCTGGGCAGACTGGGCGTCATGGTGCCAGTCGTGGACACGAAAACGATCGTATCGATATCGGTCGGTACGCGCGCGGCCGCGTCCAGCGCTTCGGTCGCCGCGCGGCGAAACAGATCGGCACCGACGTCGGCATAGACTTGCGCGCGCTCCGGCCAGCTGCGCGGGCCCATGTAGAAATCCACCGGCCGGGCGATGTGGCGCCGTTCGATCCCGGTGTTGGCCAGGATCGTCTCCATCCGGCCAGGCATCGGGCTACCCCGCCCGGCCTCCAGGATCTCCATCACCTGATCCTGACGCAATATGGTCTCGGGAACGGCCGTTCCGATAGATTGCAGATAGGCCAATAAATTCTTGCTCCCTAGGCCGACACATCCGGGCGGACGTCCTGGTGTCTAAACGGATCGATAGCGGCAAAAGCTGCCCTCCGTCTCCCAGTTTTCTTCGACTTATAAGGAAAATGCCGATGTTTTGCGCCTGTGACACGGGGCTGTCGCGGTGCTTTCACGGCAGAGTCACGGCGTACCGCCAAGGGCGGCGGCAGTATAACAAGACAAAACAGAGGGCCACTCCCCATGCGTCATATCTCCCATATCGCCATCGCGGTCACGCTCGCGGCGGGCCTTTCCGGCACCGCCTACGCGCAAGCCGCCGCCGACACTGCCGTCGGTTCCACTGCCGACCTGTGCTGACGCTGGGCACGCTCGATCTCACCGCCGGTCTTCGCTATGTCTATAAGGAGCGGCAATCGACCTACAGCGCCGTCCAGCCCGGCAGCGCGGTATTTGCCGCGCTCGGCGCGCCCGGCGTTTCATTGCTCGGCGCGGTCGATACGAATGGGCAGACGTTCCGTGCCAGCGCCAATTACGACGCGTTCCTGCCGCGGTTCAACGCGCTTTACCGCATCACGCCGGACATCAACGTCTACGCCACCATCTCCAAAGGCCGCCGCGCGCCGGTGCTCAACCTGACTGCGGCAAGAAGCCCCGCCGGGCCGGTCGGCAATTTGACCAGGGTCGATGCGGAAACGGTGTGGAACTATGAAGGCGGCATCAAGGTCAGCGTTGGCGGCTTCACCGGTTCGCTCGGCGTGTTCTATCAGGATTATAAGAATTTCCAGACCAGCCGGATCACCCGAGCCGACAGCACCGGCCCAAATGGAAACCTCATTCCGGCCGGCACGATTGTGCCCGACAATGCCAGTCAGGCTACAAATTTCGGCGTAGAGGTGGAGGGTGGCTACCGGCTATCGCCAGCGCTTCGTCTGTTCGCCAATTATGCCTATATCGACGCCAAAATCGGCAAACCGGCCGTCGGCGGATCGCTCGATTTCGTCGGCAGCCGTTTTCGGTTGACGCCCGAGCATAGCGCCTCGGGCGGGGTTGAGTTCAACGCCGAACTCGTCAACGGCATCGGTGTCTTCCTCACGCCCAGCGCGACCTATCAGAGCCGGATCTTCTTCGAGGTGCCGAACGATCCGGCGATCAGCCAAAACGGCTATGTGCTCGTCAATCTGCGCGGCGGCGTGACCTTTGCCGATGGGCGCTATGAAATCAGCGGTTTCGCCCGTAACCTGCTCGACAGGAATTACCTGATCGACGCAGGCAACACCGGCGGCGCGTTCGGCACCCCCACTTTTATCGCTGGCGAACCGCAGCTCTACGGCATCGAACTGGCCGCGCGTTTTTGATGAAACGCATTTTGATGAAGGATTTATCGGCGCGGGGCTGGCATCATCTGTCCCGCGCCCTGTTCTGAACGGAGAAACGCCATGACCATAGAAATCGACCGCCGCGTTTTGCTTCAGGTAGGAACCTTCGGCCTCAGCGCGCTGGCGCTGCCGGGCGCGGCCTTTGCCTTTCAGTCGGCGACCGGTTTCAGCCACGGCGTAGCTTCCGGTGAGCCGACACAAGGATCGGTGCTGCTGTGGACGCGCTATGTTGGCAATGGCGATACCAAGCTTATCGCCGAACTGACCGACCCGGCCACCGGCAAGGTCGTCGGCGGCGGCTCGGCGATGGCCATGAAGGACCGCGATTCGATCGCCAAGCTGGTGGTCGATGGTCTGCAGCCCGGCCGCTGGTACTATTATCGCTTCATCGCGCCGGACGGTAGCGTCTCGCCGCAGGGCCGCACACGCACGCTGCCCGATGGTGAAACCGCCAAATTCCGCATGGGCGTGTTCAGCTGTTCCAACCTGCCGTTCGGCTGGTTTAACGCTTACGCCGCCGCTGCGGCGCGCGACGATCTCGATCTGGTCATGCATCTCGGCGATTATTTCTACGAATATAAGCGCGGCACCTATCCCTCGCTTACAGAGGCGGTGCCCGGACGCGTCATCCAGCCGGATAACGAGATCCTGACGCTGACCGACTATCGCCTGCGCTATCAGAGCTACCGCGCGGATGCCGACCTCCAGCGACTGCACCAGATGTGGCCGATGATCGCGCAGTATGACGATCATGAGATCGCCAATGACAGCTGGGAGCACGGCGCAGAAAACCACCAGCAGGACGAGGGCGATTACGAGACGCGCAAGCGCATTGCCCGCCGGGTGTACCGCGAATGGATGCCGGTCAGCGATCGGCCGGATACGCAAGACCAGTGGAAGAGCTACCGGATCGGCGATCTGGCCACCATTTTGCTTACCGAAAGCCGCCTGCATGCACGCGACCAGCAGCTCGATCTGGGCGCGGCGCTAAAGGGTCAGGGCGATATCGACGCCGCGCTCACCGCTTTCCGCGACCAGACGTGGCGCAATCCGGCGCGCACCATGCTGGGTTCGAATCAGGAGACATGGTTCGCAGACGCGCTGAAACGCTCGGTCGGCGCGGGCCAGAAATGGCAGGTATGGGCGCAGCAGACGGTGATGGGCAATTTGCGCTTGCCCCGCCAAGCGCTGCAATGGCTGCCCGAAAGCGCGCCCGAATATGCCAAGCAACGCGCGGCCGTGGGTGCGTTGGCGAGCAAGGTCGGGCTGCCGCTCAATTTCGATAGCTGGGACGGTTATCCTGTGGCGCGCGACCGCGCGCTGAAGGCGGCGCAGGCAGCGGACGCGGATCTGATCGTGCTATCGGGCGACAGCCATAATGGCTGGGCGTTCGATCTGCCTGCGGACGGCCAGCCAGCCGGTGTCGAGTTCGCCGGCCACAGCGTCACCTCGCCTGGCTTCGAAAGCTATTTTACCGGGGTCGGCCCCGATCAGGTTGCGGCCGCGCTGCGCGAAACCAATCCCACGCTCAAATGGGCCGATCTGGGCAATCGCGGCTATATGACGGTAGAGCTGACGCCCGAGCGCGCGACCTCCTCATGGGAATTCGTCGATCGCATCGGTCAGCGATCAAACCGGATTGCGGGCAATCATCAGGCCGTGGTGGAACGCGGACGGCGAGTAATGTCGAACGTCTAGGCGCGGCGGCTAAGGCGCGGTTGCCAATCCAGCCGCAATACCCGGCTCAATGAAAAGCCGCTGTGCGATACGCCCGTAAAGGGTGCATCGGCACTGCGGCTTTCATTTGCCGTTGGATCACGCTTTCAAAGGCGTGCTGCGATTCAGCCCTGTGGGCGACCGCCGCCGCCGCCGCCGCCACCGCGATTGGCGCTGCGATGGTTGCCATTACCGCCGCCAGCTGACTGCCCGCGATGGGGCTTGCCGAAGCGCTTGCCGCCGTCCTTGCGTTCGCCGCGCGGCTGGCCTGCACCGCCGCCTGGCTTGCCGGCCGCACGCGGGCTGAAGCGTTGCTGGCGCTGTCCGCCCATCTGCGGCGGCGGAAGCTCCTCGATCTCGGGCTTGTCGAAGCCCTTGGGCAACGGCTCGATATCGAGCTTCATCTTGATCGTGCGCTCGATGTCGCGCAGCCACTGGCGCTCCTCGGGGCCGATCAGCGCGATGGCGGTGCCGCTGGCTTCCGCACGCGCGGTGCGGCCGATACGATGAACATATTGTTCGGGCACATTGGGAAGTTCATAGTTGAACACATGGGATACGCCCGAAACGTCGATACCACGCGCAGCAATGTCGGTCGCCACCAGCACGGACACCCCGCCGCGGCGAAACGCGTTGAGCGCCTTTTCACGCTGCGGCTGGCTCTTGTTGCCGTGGATCGCGACGGCATCGATGCCGGCATGATCCAAGCTTTTGACCAACCGGTCGGCGCCATGTTTCGTGCGCGTGAACACCAGCACCCGGTCCGGGTCTTCACTGCGCAGCAGGCTGGCGAGAATCTTGGGCTTGTCTTCGCTGCGAACGAACATGCCGCGCTGCTCAACTTTTTCGGCCGTAGTCGCTGTCGGGGAGACCGCGACACGGGCTGGATCACGCAGGAATTGTTGGCTGAGCTCGGCGATACTCTTGGGCATGGTGGCCGAGAAGAACAGGCTCTGGCGTTTGTAAGGCAGCAGCTTCACGATCCGCTTGAGCGGCTGCATGAACCCCAGGTCGAGCATCTGGTCGGCCTCGTCCAGCACCAGGATCTCGACCATCGAAAGGTCGAGCGATTTCTGGTCATAAAGATCGAGCAGGCGGCCCGGCGTGGCGACGAGCACGTCGACGCCCTTGGCCAGCGCGCGCTTCTGCCGGTTGATCGGCACGCCGCCGAACGCGGTGGTGACATATAGCCCGGTACCGCGGCCATAGGTCGTCATGCTGTCAGCGATCTGCTTGGCCAGCTCACGCGTCGGTGCGAGCACCAGCATGCGGCACTGGTTGCGCCCGGTGCCCAGCTTCTTGTCTGCCAGGCGGTGGAGCGAGGGCAGCGCGAAGGCAGCGGTTTTGCCGGTGCCGGTCTGCGCGATGCCGAGAATATCACGGCCTTCCAGCGCGAGCGGAATGGCTTGGCGCTGGATCGGCGTCGGCTCTTCATAGCCTTCGCTTTTGAGGGCGTTCTGAAGCGTCGCGCTGAGCGCGAAATCGGAAAATTTGGTCATAAGGTCTTTCAATATGACGGCTGCCTCGAAGCGCTTCATCCAAACTTGGCCAGAGCAAAGACATGCATGGACACAGATATGGATGATCGCGCCGCGCGTGCGGCCGGATCGCTAAAAAAGCGACCCGCGTGATCAGGCTGCCGTGAAATGGGTTGCGATAAAGAGGCACGGCCGATGCCGGGTCATTCCGGCTCACACGCTGCGCGCGCCCAAGACGGTCCAGCCGTCCTCGCTGCGGTGCAAATGGATGCTGCAGTGCAAAATGTCAAGCGGATATCGAGCGGCTGCTCGGAGGCGGCGGTCGTAATGGCGAAATGGTGCGGCGCACAAAAAGCTTGCAACCGGGGGCCCGTGCCATCATTCTACTATGTTATGGAACCGAACCAGATCGTACTCGAAGCTATCGCCCGGCAGAAATGCATCACAGCGATCTACAATCGCCAGACGGTTAAGCTTGCCCCGCATGTGTTGTGGATGCGGCACGAAGCAGTGTTCGTAGATGCGGTGGCGCTGGAGCGCGACGGTAAGCCGCCTAAGGAATACAAGCTCGGTTCCTACAAGCTGGATGGCCTTAAGGACCTGGCCGCGCACGAGCAGTCGTTCCTGCCGGCCAACAGCTATAAGTCGAGCGATCCCAAATATGCGGATTCCAAGCTGTTCGCGCTGGAACCGCTGCGCGTGTAAGCTTGGCGCTGGTTCCTCCCGCTGATAGGAGCGCCGGGTACCGCCTCTCCAAACAGCGAAAGCCTGAAGCATGACCACCGTTCGCACGCGCGTTGCGCCTTCGCCCACCGGCGATCCGCACGTCGGCACCGCCTATATCGCGCTGATGAACTGGCTGTTTGCCAAGAAACATGGCGGTCAGTTCATCCTGCGCGTCGAGGACACTGACCAGGCACGCTCCACCCCGCAGTCCGAGCGGATGATCCTGGAGGCGCTGCGCTGGCTCGGTCTCGGCTGGGACGAAGGGCCGGATGTCGGGGGTCCGCATGGCCCCTATCGCCAGTCCGAGCGTACGGCACTCTACCGCGACCATGCCAATAAACTGGAAGCAGAAGGACACGCCTTCGAATGCTATTGCACGGCCGAGCGGCTGGACACGATGCGCAAGGCCCAGATGAAGGCGGGGCAGCCCCCACGCTACGACGGTCGTTGCCTGACCGATGAAGGGCGCCTCCAAGCCAAGGCGGAAAGCCCAGATGGCGCGTTCGTGCTGCGGTTAAAGGTGCCAAGCGAGGGCATCTGCACCTTCGAGGACGAACTGCGCGAGGATCCGATCAGCATCGAATGGGCGCGGGTCGATATGCAAATTCTGATGAAATCGGATGGGTTCCCGACCTATCATTTGGCCAATGTGGTTGACGATCACGCGATGGGCATCACCCATGTCATTCGCGGAGAGGAGTGGATCAGTTCGGTACCAAAGCATGAACTGCTATACCGTTATCTCGGCTGGCAGCCGCCCAAATGGGCGCATCTCCCGCTGCTGCGCAACGCCGACAAATCCAAGCTTTCCAAGCGCAAGAATCCCACCAGCATCCTGTTCTTCCAGCGGGCCGGCTATCTTCCCGAAGCGCTGATCAACTTTCTGGGCTTGGCCGCGAAGTCGGCGTCGGAGGGCGATGAGATGACCAGTCTGGCCGAATTGCGTGCGGAATTCGCGCTCACCAATATTTCATTGGGCGGCCCGGTGTTTGACGTCGGCAAGCTCGACTGGCTGAACGCACGCTATCTGCGTGAGACGATGGACGCACCTGCGTTTCTTTCGCGTGTTCGCGAATGGGCGCTGAACGAGGACTATCTGCTGCCCATCGCCGAGATGGCGCAGAGCCGCGTGGAAAAGCTGGGCGATCTCGGCGGCCTGACTGCGATGTTCTTCCAGAACCGCCTCGATCTTGATGAGGCCAAGCTGCGCGACGTCAAGATCGAGACAGACGCGCAGCGGCAGGCCTATCAGCTCGCCCTGTGGCAGTTCGACCGGCTCGACATATGGGACAAACCCTCGGTCGAGACAGTTCTGCGCGATACGGCGACCAGGCTGGACCTCAAGTTCAAGGTCATGGTACGCGCCTTTTTCATCGCGATCACTGGCAGTCCTACGTCGGTGCCCCTGTTCGAAGCGACGGTCCATCTGGGCCGCGATATTGTGCGGGAGCGGCTGCGCCATGCCCTCGAAATTCTGGGCCTGCCCTCTAAGAAAGACCTTAAGACCTGGGAGGAACTGCTGTCCCAACCACTCAATCCAGAGCCTGATTTCAAAGCTTCAGCTGACGGAACCGATTTACCTCTGCCGCCTCTGTAAGGCTGGGTACGGCATCGCGTGCAGCGCCCGGGGGAATCTGGCGCACCGTGAGCTAGTTCAGCTCCGCTCTCGGCGGGATGTGCTTTAGCAGCATCTGCGACGTGATCGGTTTGCCGATGACGACGCTGTCCTTGGCCCAAGGGCCGATCTGTTCGCGGGTGTACCCGGTCAGGATTACGTAGGGAATGCCGCGTCGTTTGAGATCCTCGGCGATGGGTTGCGCACTTTTGCCGCCTAGATTCGCGTCGAGGATCGCGAAATCGGCGGCGTTGTTCTCCAACACCTCGAGCGCAGCCGACAGATGCTGGGCGTTGCCGACGACCGCGTAGCCCGCGTCGAGCAGGGTCATCTCGAGGTCCGCTGCGATCAGTGGCTCATCGTCTACGATCAACACCCTCATATCCGCTCCAAACCCTTGGCGGTGCATGCGTTCGCACCGTGCGCGCGGACTTAGCCCAATCCCGGCGAAAGGGGAACGCCAAATTTTCGCTCCCGCTCAGCACAGATCCGCCGCGGACCCTTCATGCAGCGGCGAGCGCCCAGCGCAGCGTGTGAGTCGCGCCCAGCGCGCCGGTGCGCAGCAGCGGACGCGCGAGCGGCGATACCCAAAGCCCATGCAGCCGCAGCGCCCAGCCCGGCAGCAGATCGAGCCCCGCCTGGACGCTGAGCGACTGCATCGGTGCCAGGCTGCGCCGTTCCGGCCGATAGCGCAGCAGCGCCTGCGCCGCGGCCTCGGTCCGCTCGTCACGCAGGAGGTCTGCGCGGTAGCCCTCCATATACGCCGTCGCCGCGCGGCGGCCGCGCGGCAGATCGATCGCGCCCAGCCGCTCGTTGATGTCGGCGATCTGATCGAAATAAGCGTCCTGCCGCGCGCGGTTCATCAGCGGCTCGCGGTACCGGATGTACGCATTCAGGAAGCTCACCGCCTCGGTGATGTGGACCCAGCCGAGCAGCCGCGGATCGTCCGCGCGGTAGGGCGTGCCGTCCGGCAGCGTGCCGGTGACGTGATCGTGGATGCGCCGCACCTTGGCGATCGCCGCTTCGGCCTGCGCCAGATCGCCGTAGGTGGTGGTGGCGATGAAGCGCGCGGTGCGCCGCAGCCGCCCCTGCATGTCCTGCCGGAAGTTGCTGTGATCCCACACCCCGGCCAGCGCCAGCGGGTGGAGCATCTGCAGGAACAGCGCCGTGATGCCGCCGATCATCATGGTCATCACGTCGCCGTGGACGTCGCGGATCACCGCGCCCTCCGCGAACAGCCCCGGCCCGGCATAGACCGACGCGCCCTGCCCCTCCTCGCGGAACAGACTGCGCACCTCATCGGCAATCGCCCCGCGAATCGCGCTGAGGCGTCTCACCTGAAAGCGCCTGTTGCGGCCTTGGCCGACGCCGCCGCCCACACCCCGGCCCCCGCCCCGGTCCACGTGATGACTGGCGGGCCAGCTTCACACGCTTCACACAGTCCAGAGACGATAAGCAGTTTCTCCCGACCGGCCCGAAACGGAACGCCCGGCAGCGTGGCGGCGATGGGCAGGCGGCTGATCATGACGGCACCATAGCCGAACCGGCGGCTGTAGGACAGCGCCCCCACTATAGCTGCCGCAGCGCGCGCGACGGCCGCACGTTCATCAGCGGGATCGATCCGGCCAGACCGATGCCCAGCGTCAGCAGCGCGCCCCCGCCCAGCACGCCCAGCACCATGGCCCAATCCGGCCGCCAGCCGAATTCGAACAGCTGGACGATCACCACCCAGGCCCCCAGCAGCCCGAGCGCCAGCGCAACCGCGGCCAGCGCCAGTGCGAGCATGGCATATTCCAGACCCTGCGCGGTAAGGATCTGCCGCCGCGTCGCGCCCAGCGTTTTCATGATCACACTGTCATAGCTGCGCGCCTGGCGCGAGGCCGCGATCGCGCCGACCAGGACCGCGATGCCGGCCAGGATCGCCACCGACGCGGCGACCAAAATGGCGTTGGCCATCTGCTTCATCAGCGTGGTGATCTGTCCCACCACCTCGCCCACCGGGATGATCGAGGCCGACGGAAAGGCATCGACGATGGCGCGCTGCAGCCCGTCGGTACGGTCCGCCGCGATGGTCGCCGCCACATTATGCAGGGCGGACGCCAGCGTGTCGGGCGTCACCACCATCACATAATTGAACCCCATGGTGTCCCAGTTGACCTTGCGCGTGGAAGCCAGCTTGAACACGATCTCCCGCCCAAGGATCGATATGGTGATCGGATCGCCGAGCTTCAGCCCGAGCGTCCCGGCCGCCGCCTCGTCCAGCGAGACCAGCGGCGGCCCGCTGTAACCGGCCGGCCACCAGCGGCCCGCCGTCAGATCGCTCCCTTCCGGCAGCCGATCGGCATAGGTCACCCCGCGCTCGCCGCGCAGGAACCACGCGCCGTCGGGGATCTCTTCCAGATCGGCGACGCGGATGTTTTTATAGCCGACGATGGTGCCGCGCAGTGTGGGCACGATGTTCATGTCCGCACCCGGCGCCAGCCGGTTCACAATGGCTTCGAACCGCGCTTCCTGTTCCACCGGCACATCGAGCACGAAATAGTCCGGTGCGCGCTGCGGCACCACCGCCGCGATTTCGTTGTTCAGGCTGGACTGGATTGCGGCCAGCGTGACGAACAGGGTCAGCGCCAGCCCCAGCGCCACCACCAATGCCGGGGTCTGCGATCCGGGGCGGTGGAGATTGGTGAGCGCCAGCCGCAGCAGCGGATTGTGCGGGCGCGGGGCCCGCGCCGCTGCGCGGCCGATCGCCCAGCCAATGCCGAGCAGGATCAGCAGCACGGCCATGCTCGCGCCCAGCACGGCCGCGGCAAACAGCGGATCGCGCGCGGTGCCAATCGCCAGCGCGGCAATGGCGATAACCGCCAGCCCGACCGGCCAGCGCACCGCCTTCCACCCGCCCTGCCCGCGCTCGACCACGCCGCGAAAAATCGCTGCGGCGGCCTGCGTGCGCGCCCGCGCCAACGGCGGCAGCGTAAACACAAACGCGATCAGCGCGCCGAACGCCGCCGCCTTGGCCAGCGGCAGCGCGAACAGCCCAACCTGCGGCCGCACCGGCAACAGATCGCCGATCAGCGCAGACAGCAGCGGCACCAGCAGCGCGCCCACGATGAGACCGAGCACGATAGCGGCGGCGGCCACCAGCCCCACCTGCAATCCGTAAATCCGCGCGATATCTCGCGATCCTGCGCCGAGCACTTTTAGCGTAGCGATGCCAGGGCGTTTTGTGGCCAGATAGGAGGCCACGCCATTGCCCACCCCGATGCCCGCGATGATGAGCGCGGTGAGCCCGATCAGTTCCAGGAGCTGGCCCATCCGTTCGAAGAACCGAAATGCGCCGGGCGAGGCGCGGTCGCGCGTGCGAAACTCCAGCCCGGCCGACGGAAACTGTTTCTCCCACCGCGCGATCAGCGCATCGGGCACAGCCGGCCCGGCGCGTGGATCGGTGCGCACACGATATTTGCTTTCATACATGCTGCCCGGCTGGATCAGGTCCGCGCGGCGCAGCCCGGCCAGCGATGCCATGGCCACGGGGCCAAGCGTAAAGCCTTCGCCCACCCGGTCCGGCTCCTTGGCGATGATACCGCGCACGCTGTAGTCCGAACGGCCGTAGCGCAGCCGCGATCCGGGCGTGAGCGCCAGACGATCGGCCATCGTGCTGTCGATCAGCAGTTCGTCGTCGGCAAGCCTGGGCATGGCGCCGCCGCCTTCCAGCGTGAGCGCACCGTAGAGCGGATAGACGCCGTCGACACCCTTGAGTTCGGTCAGCACGGACTCGCCGCCCTCCACCGCGCGGGCCATCGCGCGCAGGCGCACCGTTTCGCTCACCTTGCCCGCCGCCGCAAAGGCAGCGCGCTCGGCCGCATTGGCGGTGCGCTGGCTCATCGTGATCTCTAAATCACCGCCCAAAAGTTCGCGGCCCTGATCGCTCAGCGCGCCGGTGATCGAACCGGTGAGACTGCCGATCGCGGCCAGCGTCGCCACGCCCAGGAACAGGCACAGGAACAGCAGCCGCAGGCCGCGCAAACTGGCGCTCAGATCGCGCCGCGCGAGCCGCCAGGCAGTGCCCCAAGGCAGCGTGGCCGCCAGGCCGCTCATGCGCTGGCCGCACCTGGCACCGCGCCGCTGGACCGGCTGTCCGCTACGATGCGCCCGTCCTGCATCTCCAGCACACGGTCGCAGCGTTCGGCCAGGCTTTCGTCATGGGTGATGATAATCAGCGTGGCACCCGCGCTGGCGCGGCGTTCAAACAACAGTTCCACGATACCGGCCCCGGTGGCGCGATCGAGATTGCCGGTCGGTTCGTCGGCGAACACGATCGAGGGGCGCGGCGCGACGGCGCGGGCAATGGCCACGCGCTGCTGCTCGCCGCCCGACAGCTGCGATGGATAATGCGAAAGGCGGTGGCCAAGGCCGACCGCCGCAAGCTCGGACGCCGCCGTGCCGAACGGATCGTCCGCGCCGCTGAGCTCCAGCGGCACCGCGACATTCTCCTGCGCGGTCATCGTGGGCAGCAGATGAAAGCTCTGCAGCACGATGCCCAGCCGGCCGCGCCGCACCATCGCCAGCGCATCCTCATCGAGCAGCGTGAAGTCCGCGCCCGCCACCTGCACATCGCCTCCGCTGGCCTGTTCAAGACCGGAGAGGATGGCCATCAGCGAGCTTTTGCCCGAGCCCGACGGACCGAGCAGCGCCACGCTTTCGCCCTGGCGAACGTCCAGATCGATCCCGTGCAGAATGTCCACGCGCGCGTCTCCGTTGCCCAGCGACAGCGTGACATTGCGGGCACGCACGACGATAGATGATTGCGACATTTGGGAGAATCGATCCTTGAACAGCAGAGCCTGTCTATATGTAGCCGCCGCGCTGTTTTTCCAGACGCTGGCGGCCTGTTCGCCGGGCGCGGACGCCGGCGGCACGCCTGCAGATGCGCCAGATAATGCCGCCGTGCCCGGCGATACACGGAGCCGGTCCGATACGCCTGTCACGGCGGAGACCCCGGCGGCGGACGAGAAACTGGTCGTGGCCTTCGGAGACAGCCTCTACGCCGGCTACCGGCTCGGCGCGAACGAGGGCTTTGCGCCGCAGCTGGAGGCGGCGCTGGACGCGGCGGGCACGCCTTCGCGCGTGGTCAATGCCGGCGTTTCGGGAGATACCAGCGCGGCCGGGCGGCAGCGGCTGGCCTTCACGCTGGAGGGCCTGCCGCGCAAACCCGATCTCGTGCTCGTCGGGCTCGGCGGGAACGACATGCTGCGCGGCGTCGATCCGGCGCAGACGCGCGGCAATCTGGACGCGATCCTGGCCGCGCTGCAGAAGCGCGGCATTCCCGCCATGCTCACCGGCATGCTGGCTGCACCCAATCTGGGTCCGGAATACCGCGCCGCGTTCGAGCCGATCTACGCCGACCTTTCGAAGACATATAACGCGCCGCTCTATCCGTTCATGCTGGACGGGGTGCTGGGCCGCCGCGCGCTGATGCTGGACGATGGACTGCATCCCAATGCGCGCGGCGTGGAGACCATTGCGGCGCGGGTCGCCCCCCAGGTCGAGGCGGCGCTCAAGCAGTGAGCGCGGCGGCGGCAGGCATGTTGCTGTCGCTCATCCCGACGGGTTGCATCTGCTAGTCAATCGACAGGTCCATCGGCTGCTATAGCGATTTGCCGGTAGCCGCCGCCATCGGCTGATCGTCCGGCCGCGTGTCCCCTTCGGCCCGCAATTCGCCGTTTTCCACGACATAGATGCGCTGCGCCGCGGCGATCGTCTCCTGGCGATGCGCGATGCTGATCAGCGTGATCCCCAGCCGCGAAATCGATCCGGTCACCGCCCGCTCGTTGGCATCGTCCAGATGGGCCGTCCCCTCGTCCAGGATCAACACCCGCGGCTCGCGGTAGAGCGCGCGCGCCAGCAGCATCCGCTGCCGCTGTCCGCCCGAAAGCGTCGATCCCATCTCGCCCACCAGCGTCTCGTAGCGCATCGGCAGACGCTGGATATCGGCATCGATATGCGCCGCCCGCGCCGCCGCCTCCACCTTGTCCATGTCGATCACCTCGTCGAACAGGGCGATGTTCTCGGAAATGCTGCCGGTGAACAGGTTGTCATCCTGCAGCACTGCGGCCACTTTGCCGCCCAGGCTCTTGAACCCGGCGCTGAGCAGGCTGTCGCCGTCGTACAGAACCTGCCCCGCCGTCGGTTCAAGCAGGCCCAGCAGCAGCTTGACGATGGTGCTCTTGCCGCCGCCCGACGGCCCGGTGATGGCAATATGCTCGCCCGGTTCCACCACCAGGTTCGCGCCGCACACCACGAACGGATCGGCCTCCGAATAGCGGTAGTAGACGGCGCGCAGCTCCACCCGTCCCAGCATATCGGAGCGCCTGCGGTAGTCCTTGTCGAAACTGGGGTCCTGCGGGGTCAGCGCAATATCGGACAGGCGCTCCATGTGCAGGCCAAGCAGGCGGAAGGCCACGATCTGATCGACGAACGAGATCGAGCGCTGCATGAACTGCGTCTTGTACGCCATATAGGCGAACAGCATGCCGATGCTGAACCCCTCGCCCGATATCACCAGCGATACCGCCAGCCAGATCGACGCCACATTCTCGATACCGAACGCCAGCTGGTTGGCGGTGGTCTGCCAGATGCGGATGCGCGAGACGTGGATGTCGGCGTTCACCGTTTCGGTCAGCCGCGACTGCCAGATCGCGTGACGCATGTTCTCCCGGCCGAACAGGCGCAGCGTGGTCATGCCGCGCAGCGTCTCGATCAGCGTGGTCTGCTCGCGCCCCATCGCCACGATCGTGGCTTCCTGCGACGCGCGCTCGAGCCGGAAGGTGATCGCCCGGACGATGAGATACACCAGCAGCGCAGCCACCGCGATCGCGCTGAGCATGAGATTATAATATAGCATCACGATCAGCACCACGAACGCCAGCGACCCGTCGACCAGACCGGCAATGGCGCCGCGCGTCATGAATTCCTTGACCGGGCGGACCGAGTGGAACCGCGACAGGATATCGCCGGTCTGACGCCGCTCGAACCAGCCGATCGGCAGGCGGAAAAGACGCCGCCCCAACCGCGTGGCAATGACATAGCCCAGCGTGGAGCCCGACACGAGAAACACAAAATCGCGCAGCAGCGAGGCGGTGGCATTGATCGCGGTGAACAGGCCGAAGCCCAGCGCCAGAACCAGCAGCAGATCAAGATCCTGCGCGGGCAGCGCGCTGTCGATTGCCAGTTGCGAGAAATAGGGCGTGGCCAGCACGAACGCCTGCAGAACCAGCGTCAGAACCAGCGTCTGCAGCAGCGCGCGCTTGAGGCCGGGGACGTTGCGGACCAGTTGGGAAAGCTTGACATTCTCACGCTCGGACCGCGGCTCGAAATCCTCGTTCGGCTGCAGCTCGAGCGCCACCCCGGTAAAATGGTCGGACAGGTCGGCCATGCTCGTCCAGCCCGAGAAACCGGCCGGATTGTGGATCATCGCCCGGTTGCCACGCACCGCCTCCAGCACTACGAAATGATTGAGGTTCCAGTGCAGCACGGCGGGCGTCTGCAGCTTGTCGATCCGCTCCAGCGGCAGCTTGACAGCGCGGGTATTGAAATCGATGCCGTCCGCCGCTTCCAGCAGATTGCGCAAGGTGGCCCCGCGCGAAGACAGGCCGAAGCGCCGCCGCATGGTCCCCAGATCGATGTCCAGATGATGATAATTGGCGATCATCGTCAGGCACGCCAGCCCGCATTCGGTGGCTTCCACCTGGCGCACGAGCCGCAGCTTGCGCCGGGGAAAAAGATGGGCGTCGAGCATGGCCTGGCGCTAGCGCCGCCGGACCGCGAACAGCGGTTCGAACAACCACTGCAGCAGCGATTGCCGCTCGGTCACGATCCTCGCGTTCAGCGTCATGCCCGAAACCAGCGGGGCCGAACGGCCGTAAGCCCGCAGTTCCGATCGATCGAGCGAGACCGTGGCCGGAAAGACGAACTGGCTTTTGCCGTCCGTGCCCGGCAGCTCGACCGAGCTGGTGGCCACGGACAGCAAGCGGCCCGATACGGTGCCAAAGCGCTGATAGGGGAAGGCGTCGATAGACAGCCGGACGCGCTGGTCCGGCTTGACGAAGCCGATCGCGGAGGACGGCACGTACAGCTGCGCCTGCAGCGGCGAATCGGTCGGCACGATGGTCATCAGCTTGTCCTGCGGCACGGCGGTCTGCCCGATCCGCGCGCCCTGCGCGGTGATCGTCCCGGCAATCGGCGCGCGCAGGACATAGACACCGCGCGCGCCGGTTTCGGCCGCCTGCTGCGCGACACCGGCGCGCGCAGCCGCGATCGCGGCGCTGTCGTTCTGATGGCGCGCGCGGATACCCTCGGCATCGGTCAGCGCCAGATTGAGCGCGCCGCGCTTGGCCGACAATGTCTGCGTCAGCTGCGCGAGCACCTGCTGGCGTGAAAGAACCTGTTCCTCGCGCGCGGTGACATCGCGGCCGCTCACGAACCCGCGGTCGGCCACGGCATGGACGCGCGCCATATCCCGCTCGGCCGATGCCACCAGCGTGCGCTGCAGACCGATCTGCGCCTCCAGCTGCGCGATCTCCGCCTCCAGCCCCACATGCTGCTGCTCGGAACGGCGCAGATCAGCCTGCATGGCGCTGTCCAGCGCGCGTTCCTGCAGCACCATGTTGAGGTCCTGCGCGGCGATGGCGCGCTGCACCCGCTGCGACGCGGTGACGCCGTCCGCGCTCTGCTCCTCGGTCCGGATTTCCGCCAGCAGCGCCCCGGCCGCCACGCGGTCTCCCTCCTTTACCAAGATGCGCGTGATCACGCCCTGGCGCGACGGCACCACACCCGCCACCCCGGCAGCCGGCACCAGAAAGCCGCTGGCCGTCTCCACCCGCGAATAATCGGCCAGCCAGAGGAACAGAAATGCGATCGCCGTTGCCGCCACCACGAACAATCCGATCAGCTGCCAGGCGATCGGCACCGCGACAGAAGCGTCGCCGGTCAGGCGCTGCTTGCGCGCCTCGATCACTTCGCTGCGGAACATGGGCTGCGCGGATCGTTCGGTCACCGCTTCAGATGGTCCGCCCGTGCGCCGACACCTTGACCAGATTGGCCGAGGACAGGGCAGCCAGCTGGCCGCGCAGGAAATCGGCGACGTCCAGCGGCGTCCAGCCCTGCTTGATGCTGACGTATGATTTTACCACCACCCCGTCCGCCACCAGCTTGAGCGTAGGGAATTGCTGCACGCCCTGCTTGAGCGCGCGGCCTATCGCTTTTTTGTCACCCTGAACGACCTGGATTTTCTCGATGATCCATCCGGATTCGGCGATTTCCCGAGCCATATCGGACAGCGCCTGTTTCAGAATGTCGCACGGCGCGCACGGCTGCATCGTATAGACGCGAATGACGCGGGACGGACGGCCATCTCCGCTGCGCAGCAGATCGTTCGGCTTCATCCGCCTGTCTTTTTGTCTTGGGTGTGCGGCTGGAGGAAATCATCGGGTGCGCGGCAGGCCGTGGACGGGAAACCGAACCCTTCCATCAGCCGGTCTACCTCGGCCGGGTCGTCCATCGCCACGCCGCTGCGCACCGGCATGCCCACCGCCGCGTAGCCGGACGACGGCAGGAAAAAGGTGGAGCGCTCCGCATCCGCGCGCGGGCCGCAAAGATTGGCCGCGAGCGATCCGGGATCGAAGCTATCAGCCTCAGTCAGCAAGGCGATGTCGACGCCAGCATCGGCGTAAAGCACGGCCTGACGCGCCACATGATCGTCAAAACTGGCGATCTGCCCCCGCTTCCACGCGGCG
This sequence comes from Sphingomonadales bacterium, assembly GCA_038234155.1. Lineage (GTDB taxonomy): Bacteria > Pseudomonadota > Alphaproteobacteria > Sphingomonadales > Sphingomonadaceae > Novosphingopyxis. The sequence continues at coordinate 22,211 of JBBSUT010000027.1, forward strand.
AAATCGGGAATATGCTTCATCATGTCGGGCTTGTCGCTCACCGCGTCCAGCGTCGCGATATAGGCGTCTCGCCGCGAGGGATCATAGCCGCCGTGGAACAGGACGGCCGCGCGGTCCAATATGTTGCGGTCGTCC
>JBBSUT010000028.1:0-22132 GCA_038234155.1 Sphingomonadales bacterium
AAGGCGGGCGTGGCAATGGTGCCGCGGCGCATGCGGATTTCGCCGGTGCGCGCCTTGCCGTCCTGCGCGGCGATGTGGAACTCGAAACGTGGTGGCATCATTGGGCCTCTAAAGGGGTGCGGGGGAAATGCAAATGAGCGGGCGGCTGGCGATTTTGAGATTGGCGGCCGCCGCACCAATGCTCGCCGCGTCGACCGCCTGCGAACGCGCTCCGAACGGACCCCCGCCTGGTCCGATACCGACGGCCTATTCGATGGACGCGCCGGGCTGCGCCGTGCCGATGCCGCACCGCGCGCCAAAGGAGAAATGCTATGCGATTGCAAGGGCGCAGGCGACCGACGGCGGCGCCAAGGGACCGGGCACCGCGCGGCATAATCGGCAAACCGATGCCTGGCTGTTCGTGCCGACGGGCACCTGCCTGCGCTTTGGCGGATCGCTCACGGCCAAAGCCGACCCGCGCCCGTAAGCCGTTCTCCGACCGTAGCCCGTTCTCCACGCGCCATTCACGGACCGGTCAGATCGCACTGCCTAATCGCGGCGGCACCCCATTTGAGGACCCCTGCCATGATCGCCCGCCTTGCCCTTTGCGCCGCCATGATCGCGCTGCCTGCTTCTCTCAGCGCGCAGTCCGCGCAGCCGAAGCCCTGTATCTCGCCCGATCAGAACGAGGCGGTGACCGCTTATGTCATGCCTGCGCTGGCCACCGAAATGGCCCGCAAATGCGCGCCGAGCCTGGCGGCGAACGCCTATCTGACCGCCAATGCGCAGCGTCTGTCGCGCGCATGGCAACCGGCAGCCGACCGGGCGTGGCCGACGGCGCGCACGGTGGTGGCGAAGCTCGCCGGAATTCCGCTCGCCCCGGGCAGCGGCGGAGACGGTTTCGCCAAGATGGTGCTGGCCCCCGCGCTGGCTGGAAAGATCGCTTTTGAGATGGACGCGCAGGCCTGCGCGGTTACCGATCGCCTGCTCCAGCAACTCGAGCCGCTGCCCGCGCAGAATCTGGCCGCGGTGCTCGCGCTGGTGCTGGAAGTGGGATCGCAGCAACAAACCCAGCTTCCGTTCCGCGTCTGCCGCCTGGCAAGTTAGCCGCCGCTCAGGCGCAATTGTCGCTGTGCAGCAGGCACGGCACGTTCTCGTCGATCTCGATTTGCAGCGTCACATGCTCGATCCCGTGATCCTGGGCCAGCGTCCGCTGCATGCGCAGCAGGAACTGATCGCCCGGATGGCCGCCCGGCATCACCAGGTGCGCGGTGAGCGCCGCCTCCGTCGTACTCATCGGCCAGATGTGCAGATCGTGCACGCGGGCCACGCCTTCCTGCTCCTCCAGCAGCTGCCGCACGGCGCTAGGATCGATGGCGCGCGGCACCGCGCTGAGCGCCATGACCACCGATTCCTTCAGCAGGCCCCAGGTGCTCCACAGGATAACCACCACAATCAGCAGGCTGACCGCCGGGTCGATCCAGCGTGCGCCGGTAAACAGGATCAGCGCCCCGGCCACCACCACACCGGCCGACACCGCCGCATCGGCGGCCATATGCAGATACGCGCCGCGAATGTTCACATCGCCCTTGCGCCCGCGCGCAAACAGCATCGCGGTCGCACCGTTGACCGCTATGCCGACGCCCGCCACGATCATCACGGTGACGCCGGGGATCGGCTGCGGATCGCCGAAACGCTGGATCGCCTGCAGCGTAATCATGCCGACCGCCACCATCAGTAGCAGACCGTTGGCGATCGCCGCGAGGATCGACGAGCCGCGCAGGCCATAAGTGAACCGCTCGGACGGCGGCCGCTTGGCCAGCTCCGCCCCGCCCCACGCGATCAGGAGGCCCAGCACATCCGACAGATTATGCCCCGCGTCCGCCAGCAGCGCGACCGATCCGGTCCACAGCCCAGCGCCGCCTTCCACTGCCACAAATGCCAGGTTGAGCGCGGTGCCGATGGCGAACGCCTTGCCGAAATCAGCGGGGGCGTGGCTGTGACCTGCAGCGTGGCTGGAGCTGGAGCTGGAATGAGAGGCATGCGAATCGCTCATGATGTGCGCTTAGCGGACGCGGCCAAGGATATGCTAGGACTTGGCACTCCCGGGCTTACGCCCTGCCCCCCATGTCTGTGAGCGCTGGGCCTGTCAGGGCATGGCTATCGCTCAGGAGCATCGCGCCCATCGCAAAAATATTTCCCGACAGGCTTAGAATTGCGGAGTTTTGACGGCCAGGCTGCGCTCAGCCTGGCAGCAAAAGGCTCGCATCGCCGTAACTGTAAAACCGGTAAGCATCCGCAATGGCATGGGCATAGGCCGCCTGCATGCGTTCCCGCCCCATCAGCGCGCTGACCAGCATGAAAAGCGTGGATTTTGGCAGATGGAAGTTGGTCAGCAAACCATCGATGGCGCGGAAGCGATAGCCGGGTGTTATGAAGATCGCGGTGTCGCCGTCGAAGGCCGCGATCCGGCCGTCCTCGCCAGCGGCGCTCTCGAGCAGGCGGAGCACCGTGGTCCCGACGGCGATCAGGCGGCCGCCGCGCGCGCGCACGGCGTTCAGCCGATCGGCGGTCTCGGCATCGATCCGGCCCCATTCGCTGTGCATCCGGTGCGCGTCGGTATCGTCCACCTTGACCGGCAGAAAGGTGCCAGCGCCGACATGCAGGGTGAGCGTTTCAGTAACGATCCCGGCCGTTTGCAGCGCATCCATCAGATCCGGTGTGAAGTGCAGCGCGGCGGTGGGCGCGGCCACAGCGCCCTTTTCGCGCGCGAACATAGTCTGGTAATCATCGGCATCGCGCGCGTCGGTGGGGCGTTTGGCGGCAATATAGGGCGGCAGCGGCATCCGGCCCGCGCGCTCGATCAGCGTTTCGACCGGCTCGGTGCCATCGAACGCCAGCACGAAACTGCCATCGTCGCCGCGCGCCTCGGCCACAGCGGTGACACCCTCGCCAAAATCCACCCGCTCGCCCGTGCGCAGGCGCTTGGCGTTGCGCACAAAGGCCTGCCAGCGGCGCAGGTCGAGCCGCTTGTGCAAGGTTGCGCCGATACGGGCATCGCCGCGCCGCCCCTCGAGCTGCGCCGGGATCACCCGCGTATCGTTGAACACCAGCACATCGCCGGCACGCAGCAGGCCGGGCAGATCGCGCATGCCGCGATCGCCGAAGCCATCGGCATCGACGGTGAGCAGCCGCGCCGAATCGCGCGGATTTGCCGGGCGCAGCGCAATATGTTCCGCTGGCAGTTCGAAATCGAACAGGTCTACGCGCACAGCGATTGCCCCCGCATACGCCGGGCTTACTGGCCCAGCGGTGCGTTCAGTTCATCGGCCGTGACCGCGGGCTGGGCCGCAGCGGCGGCAGCGGCCTGACGGGCACGCACGGCCATATAATCGGGCTCGGCCTTGGGCGCATCGCCCAGCGAGGCCTGCACGATCAGGTCCGGGCTGACCGGCGGCTCGCCGCGCGCGATCGCATCGACATATTCCATGCCCGACGTCACCCGCCCGAAAATAGTGTATTTGTTGTCCAGCTTGAAATTGGGCTGCAGCACGATGAAAAACTGGCTGTTCGCGCTATCCTCGCTCTGCGCGCGCGCCATGGAGAGCGTGCCGCGCAAATGGGGCAGTTTGCTGAATTCCTGCGGCACGTCCGGCAGATCGGAGCCGCCGGTGCCGCTGCCGGTAGGATCGCCGGTCTGCGCCATGAACCCCTCGATAACGCGGTGGAAGATGATGCCGTCGTAGAACCCGCGGCGCGCGAGCGTCTTGATCCGCTCGACATGATTGGGCGCGATAGTGGGATACAGCCGGATGGTCACCCGCCCGCCGGTGGACAAATCCAGATACAGGATGTTGCTGAGATCGGGATCGGGCACCGCTGTGTCGATCGTCCCCATTGTCTGCGCATGCGCAGCGAAGCCGAGCAGAAGCGCGGCGAAAAAGGCAAAAATTGTGGCAATACGCATCGGGTCACGGTCCTGTGCTCTGTCTCGCGATTGCCCCTAGCGAATGCGGCTGGCCCTGTCATGAACGAAGACGTCATGAACGAAGACGTGATGACCGAAGACGCGGGGGATCACCGCGGACGGGCAGCCGAAACGTTCCGAACCGACGGGAACGGCCCTGCTTTTGAACAGGAGCGCAGGCTTTCAAGCTTTCAGGCTTTCAGGCGTTTGCCATTTCGGTCACGCGTGCCACCACCTCGTCGCGCACGGTCGGCGTGACGAACTTGGAAATATCGCCGTGGAAGATCGCGATTTCCTTGACCAGACGCGATGCGATCGGCTGCAGCGAGACATCGGCCATCAGGAAGACGGTTTCGATCGAATCGTTCAGCTGCTGGTTCATGCCCGCCATCTGATACTCATATTCGAAATCGGCGACCGCGCGCAGACCGCGCACGATGACCGATGCTCCCACCTCCTCGGCAAAGTGCATCAGCAGATTGCCGAAGCTGGTCACCGCAATGTCAGTTCCCTCGATGCCGGCCACTTCGCGCTGGACCATCGCCATACGCGCGTCGACGTCGAACATCGGGTTTTTCGAGGGGTTGGTGGTGACCCCGATCACCAGCTTGTCGACCAGCTTTGCGCCGCGCCGGATGATGTCCATATGCCCCAGCGTGATGGGATCGAACGTCCCGGGATAAAGACCGATCCTGCGCATGACGTGCTCCTTGTTGGCCATTACCGGTCCCGCTCGACGATAAAGCGGGCGATGCCGCGCAGGACATCCGCCTGCCCGTCGAAGCCGCGCAAATGACCGATCGCCTGCTCGGACAGCAGCCGCGCCTGTTCGCGCGCGCGCTCCAGACCCAGCAGCGTGACGAAGGTCTCCTTGCCCTGGCGCGCGTCCTTGCGCAGCGCCTTGCCGGCCTTGGTCTCGTCGCCCTCCACGTCCATCAGGTCGTCGGCGATCTGGAAGGCCAGACCGATATCGCGGGCATAGCCGCGCAGCGCGATGCGCGTCTCGTCCGAGGCATGGCCCATCGCCGCGCCCATCTCCACCGATGCGGAGATCAGCGCGCCGGTCTTCAGCTGCTGCAAACGGGTGACGGTGGGCAGATCATAGACGCCCTTGCCCGCCTCCAGATCCATCATCTGGCCGCCCGCCATGCCCGCCGGGCCGCTCGCCTCGGCCAGAATGCGCACCAGTTCGATCCGCACAAAGGGGTCGCCGTGCACCCGCGCATCGGCCAGGATTTCAAACGCCAGCGCGTGCAGGCTGTCACCGGCCAGCACCGCCGTTGCCTCGCCGAACGCCTTGTGCACCGTGGGCTTGCCGCGCCGCACGTCGTCATCGTCCATGGCCGGCAGATCGTCGTGGATCAGCGAATAGACGTGGATTGCCTCCACCGCGCAGCCGGCCCGCACCGCCCGCGCCCGGTCCACATCGAACAGCGCCGCAGCGCTCACCAGCAGCAGCGGACGCAGCCGCTTGCCCCCGCCGATCGCGGCGTGGCGCATCGCGTCATACAATGGCGCGCGCGAATCGGGTGGGCTGGGAAGCAGGCTTTCAAACAGCGCGTCGACCTCGTCCGATATCCGGTCAAAGGCAGCGATCAACTCAGGCGCGGCGTGCGGCATCGCGTCGGCAGCGATCGCTCAGGCGTCGAACGGACGGGTGCCGTCCGCCTTGCCGTCCGCGCCAACGCGGATTTGCTGGATCCTGGCCGAAGCCGCATCGAGCCGCCGCTGGCACTGGGCGCGCAGCAGGTTGCCCTCCTCGTAAAGCGTGATCGATTGTTCCAGCGGCACGTCGCCGCGCTCCAGCTGGTTCACGATCATCTCGAGGCGCTTCAAGGCGTCCTCGAAGCTGAGATGTTCTACGGTATCGCCTGTCTCGCTCATGCGACAATGCATGGCCGTGGGTGCCCGCCCGGTCAAGGCGCGCCGCCCGTAATCGGAACGGCGCGCATACCCATTATTGCAAAATTGCTTGGAACTGGGGCGGGGACTGTCCATTGGGCAATGCGACAAATCGCAATGCCATTGGAGTCACCATGCGTAAGACCCTTATAACACTCGCCCCGCTCGCCCTTCTCGCGCTCGGCGCCTGCAACAACAATGCCGACACCCCAACCGCCGCCGCCACCGACAGCATGACGACCGAAGTCGCCCCGATGGCCCTCCCGCCGTCGATCGTCGACAGCGGTGCCTATCGCTGCGCCGATGCTTCGGTGATTTATGTCGATTTCTACCAGGGCGGCACGCGCGCCGGTATTCGCACCGAGCAGAACGGCACGGCGACGATCCTGAACGCGCCGGCATCACCCATGGATACGCCCATGGATACGGTGGCAGCCGCAACCCCCGAGGTCGGCGCCACGCCGGAAGCGGCCGCGACGACCGAAAATGCCGCCAAGACGCTCGTGGCCGACGGCGGCTATGCCCTCACCGGCACCGGCAGCAACATCAAGGTAACGCTGCCCGGCAAGCCGGAGCAGACCTGCAAGTCCAGCTGAGCTTTGTCGCCCGGATGGACTGCAAATGGGGGGCACCGCGCAACCGGTGCCCCCTTTTTTGCAACCCGCCCTCGCGGATAGGGCGAACGGGTGCTGGCGCGCGGTCGAGGACCAGGCCGGGCGCTTGACTTGAGCCGGTCCGCTGGTTGATTTATACTGCCGTATCCGGGTTGAGGAATTGCAGCATTTTCATTGGCCATTACGCGCCCGCGCTGATCGCGGCTTCGCAGAAAAAGGCGCCGGGACTGGGTTTGCTGTTCGTGGCGGCGCAGTTTGCCGACTATCTGTTCGGCGTGTTCCTGCTCACCGGCGCGGAGCATATGCGTTTCCTGCCAAACAGCGACAGCCTGATACCGGTCGATCTGTACGATATGCCCTTCAGTCACAGCCTGCTCGGCACGGTTGTGGCCGCGGCGATATTCGCGGTGCCGGTCTATCTCTATTACCGCAAGATCGCTGCGGCGCTGCTGGCGGGTGCGGTGGTCTTGTCCCACTGGTTCATCGATATACTGGTGCATCCGGCCGATCTGACGCTGGCGGGCAGTCCGCCGAAACTAGGCCTGGACCTGTGGGCACATCCGGCCGCCGCGATCCTGCTCGAACTGGCGCTGATCGGCGCGGCATTCTTTTACTATGTGCGCGCCACGCGTCCGCCTTTTCGCCAGTCGACCCATCGGCGCGTCTTCATCCTGGCCGGCGTGCTGCTGGCGTTGCAGCTGGTCAACTGGTTCGGGCCGGAGGGCAGCGACAGCACCGCCTTTGCCTATGTCATGATCGCGGTGTTCAGCGTTACCGCGCTGCTGGCCGAATGGGCCGGCCGCGGGCGCCGGCCGCGCCCCTTCCGCCGCCAACGCTTCCACTAACGACCGCGGCGCGTTAGAACCCGCCGCCATGTCCACCACCTACACCGTCGATAGCGCGACCAGCCGCGCCACCCCCACGCCGCAGCCGATGAAACGGGTCACCGTGCCCGCAATCCGGGCGCGTAAAGGGGCGCCGGACGCCGTCCCGCTGGTCATGCTCACCGCCTATACCGTGCGCACCGCGCAACTGCTCGATCCGCATTGCGACATCCTGCTGGTGGGCGATTCGCTCGGCCAGGTGATCTACGGCCTGCCCTCCACGCTGCCGGTGACGCTGGACATGATGTGCGCGCACGGCGCGGCCGTATCGCGCGGCAGCTTCCATGCGGCCGTCGTCGTCGACATGCCGTTCGGCAGCTACGAAGGCTCGCCCGTGCAAGCGTTCGCAAGCGCCAGCCGGATCATGGCCGAAACCGGCGCGGCGGCGGTGAAGATGGAAGGCGGCGCGGCAATGGCCGAGACGGTAAGCTTCCTGTCGCAGCGCGGCATACCGGTAATGGGCCATGTCGGTTTGACCCCGCAGGCGGTCAATGCGCTGGGCGGTTACGGTGCGCGTGGCCGGTCTAACGCGGAATATGACAAGATCATCGACGATGCCAAAGCGGTTGCCGATGCGGGCGCGTTCGCGGTGGTGGTCGAGGGCGTGGTCGAGACGCTGGCCGATTCGATTGTCGATGCGCTCGATGTGCCCGTGATCGGCATCGGCGCCTCGGCGCGCTGCGACGGTCAGGTGCTGGTGACCGAGGACATGCTCGGCCTGTTCGAACGCACGCCGCGCTTTGTGAAGCGCTACGGCGACATGGCGGCATCGATCAGCTCGGCGGTGGAACATTATGCTAACGAGGTGCGCACGCGCGCGTTTCCGTCGGACGAGCAGGTTTATAAGCCCAAAAACTGATGCCGATCCTGCCGGCACCCGCGCGGGGGGGGGGGGGGCGCGGCCCCCCCCCGCCCCCCCCCCCCCCCCCCCCCCCCCCGCCGCCATTCCTCGCTTGTCAGCACGCCCCGCGCATCGCTAAGGCGAGCCCCGTTCATCCCGAGACCGGAGAGCCCCTTTGGCCCTGACCCCAACCCAATCCAGCGACAAAGCCAGTGGCAACCGAGGCGACGATGTGTTCGTGCGCGAAGTGGATGATGCCGTCCGCCGCTCCGACATGGAGGCGTTCGGCAAGCGCTATGGCTGGTGGATCCTGGGGCTCATCATCCTCGGACTGGCCGTGTTTGGCGGATATATTATCTGGAGCAACCAGCAGACCGCAGCCGACGGCAAGCTGGCCGAACAATATATCACCGCAATGGACGCGGCCGATGCGCGCGATTTCAAGGCCGCCGACGCGATCCTGGCCAAGCTCGATGACAGTGCGAGCGAGGGATATCAGGGACTGTCCCGGCTGATGCGCGCCAATATCGCCGCCAGCCGCAAGGATAGCAGCAAAGCCGTCGCGGAATATCAGGCGGTTATCGATGACCAGTCGCTGCCGCAGGATTTCCGCCATCTGGCGCTGGTCCGCCAGACCGCCGTGCAGTTCGATGCGATTCCGCCTGCGCTCGTCATCAAGCGGTTGAAGCCGCTCGCCGTCGAAGGCAGTCCCTGGTTCGGCCCCGCTGGCGAGATGACCGCCCTGGCTTATGTCAAGCTGGGCAAGACCGATCTGGCGGGCGCGCTGCTCGGCGCATTGTCCAAGGACAAGGACGTGCCCGAATCGATTCGCGCGCGGACCAGGCAGTTGGCCGGCGTCTATGGCGTGGACGCCGTTCAGGATGACGAAAGTCCCGCTGATGCAGCAAGCGCGCCATCTGACGCCGCCCGAGGAGCCAAATAATGAAGACCCTTACCAGCGCCCTGTTTTGCGGCATGGCTGCCGTGGCGCTTAGCGGATGCAGCCTGATCGGCGGCGGCGGCGGCAAGAAAAACACCCCCACGCTGGGCAATCGCGTGGCGATCCTTGGTGCCGAAAGCGACAGTGTGGTCGATCCTGCCCTGGCCACCGTGCCGGTTGTTCTGCCCGCCCCCGTGGCCAACAGCAGCTGGGCGCAGCCGGGCGGCAACGCGGCGAAAAACCTGGGCGCTCTGGCGCTTGGCGAGACGCTGGCACCGGCCTGGACCGCACGCATCGCGGGCTCCGGCAACCGGGTGCGCCTCGCTGCATCGCCGGTGGTCGACAGCGGGCGGCTCTACGTGATCGATACCGACGCGATGGTCCGCGCCTTTGACGCGGCTACCGGCGCGTCCGTCTGGTCTACCTCGATGAAAGTGTCCGGGGACGGTGCCAGCAGCTCGTTCGGCGGCGGCGTCGCTTCGGATGGACCGATGGTCTACGCCACCAACGGCGTAGGCGACGTGACCGCGCTCGACGCCACCACCGGCGCGGAAAAGTGGCGCGTGCGCCCGGCCGGGCCGCTGCGCGGATCGCCAACCATCGCCAACAACAATATCTATGTGATGACGCTGGACAATCAGATTTTCGCGCTCAACCCCGCCACCGGCGCCACCAACTGGAACAAGGCGGCGTCCGTCGGCCAGTCGGGCATTTTCGGCGTTGCCGCGCCGTCCGCCGCGCAAGGCACAGTGATCGCGGGCTTTTCGACCGGCGAACTGGCCGCCTATCGCTATGAGAACGGGCAGGATCTGTGGACCGACGCCTTGTCGCGCACCAGCATCTCCACCTCGGTATCCTCGCTCAGCGATATCGATGCCGATCCGGTGATCGATCGCGGCCGCGTCTATGCCATCGGCCAAGGTGGCCGCATGGCCGCTTATGAGCTGATCAGCGGCCAGCGCATCTGGGAAATCAATATTGCCGGGATCGCCACGCCGGTGGTGGCCGGCGACTGGGTGTTCGTGCTGACCGACGATGCCAAGCTGCTCGCAGTGGCCCGTACCACCGGCAAGATACGCTGGGTCGCGCAGCTGCCCGCCTATCGCAACGAGAAGAAAAAGACCGGTCCGATCGACTGGAACGGTCCGGTGCTGGCCGGAGGCCGCCTGATCGTAGCGTCCACCACGGGCGGGCTGTGGTCGGTCGATCCGCAGAGCGGCACCTCCATGCAGCTGTTCGATCTGAAGGAATCCGTCTCGGTTGCGCCGGTGGTCGCCAACCAGACGCTCTATGTGCTCGACGATAGCGGCCGCATTTCAGCCTTTCGCTGACCTGTTTTGCACTCCTCACGGAGCGCGTGACAGCAAGCGCGGGCGGCCTGCCAACGGGGCTGATGTGTCCGGCGGGGATGCAGGAAGGTTGGGCTCTGCGGTTCGGGGCCAGGTGATGCATCCGGTCGCCGCTGACCCGCGGTTCAGACCTGAGAATAATTAGGCGCTGCGATCGCGGCAAAGACCGCTCGGTTTTTTCGCGCACAGGCCGGTTGCCCCAAATAACTTTCCTACGCTCCTCTGATCGCCTATGATCCAGACGCGTGCCCGCTTGTCGGCGGCCCGTCTCCCTGCCTGTGTAGGACATATTGTTACGCGATTTTGAACGCGACCTGCGTATACTTTGGATATTTTGCGCAACTTTCTAACGCGCAACCTCAATTATCGGATCATCTATTGCTTCCCACCGTCGCCATCGTCGGACGTCCCAATGTCGGCAAGTCCACGCTGTTCAACCGCCTGGTCGGCAAGCGCCTGGCGCTGGTCGATGATCGGCCGGGCGTCACGCGCGATCGGCGCGAGGGCGATGCCCAACTGCTCGATCTGTCTTTCAAGGTGGTCGATACGGCCGGGTATGAGGATCACGACGAGCAGACCCTGCCCGGCCGCATGCGCATGCAGACCGAGGCTGCGGTGGCGGGCGCCGCGGTATCGCTGTTCCTGATCGACGGGCGCGCGGGCGTCACCCCGCTGGACGAGGAGATCGCCCGCTGGCTGCGCGCTTCGGGCCATCCGGTTATCCTCGTCATCAACAAGGCGGAGGGCAATCAGGCCGACAGCGGCATCATGGAAAGCTACAGTCTGGGCCTGGGCGAACCGATAGCGATGAGCGCCGAACATGGCGAGGGACTGTCCGATCTGTTCGGGGCGCTCGCCCCGCTGATCGACGGCTTCGACACCGGTCCCGAGGACGAGGATGACGAAGACGGCGACCGCATCCTGAAACTGGCCATCGTCGGCCGCCCCAATGCCGGCAAGTCGACGCTGATCAACAAGCTGCTGGGCGAAAACCGGCTGATCACCGGTCCCGAAGCGGGCATCACGCGCGATAGTATCGAGATCGACTGGCTATGGACCACCGGCCCCGGCGACGACCGCGAAGTGCGCCTGATCGACACCGCCGGCATGCGCAAACGCGCCAAGGTGACCGAAAAACTGGAGCGGCTATCGGTGGCCGATGCGCGCCGCGCGATCGATTTTGCCGAAGTCGTGGTGCTGCTGCTCGATGCGACCAAGGGGCTCGAACTGCAGGACCTGAAGATCGCCGATCATGTGGTGCAGGAAGGCCGCGCGCTGGTCATAGCGATCAACAAATGGGATATCGCCGAGGAAGCCAGCGCGTTGTTCAACGGCATCCGTGCCGCGCTCGACGAGGGTCTGGCGCAGCTCAAGGGCGTACCGATGGTCGCGGTGTCGGCGATCACCGGCAAGGGGCTCGATCAGATGCTCGGAGCTGCCTTTGAGGCGCGCGAGGCGTGGAGCCGGCGTGTTTCCACCGCAGGGCTCAACCGCTGGTTCGAACATGCGATCACGATCAATCCGCCGCCCGCCCCCAGTGGCCAGCGGATAAAGCTGCGCTATATTACTCAGGTCAAATCGCGCCCACCGGCATTTGTCATTTTCGGTACGCGGGTCGACAAGCTTCCCAAGAGTTACGAGCGCTATCTGCTCAACGGCATCCGCCGCGATCTGGATTTCGGCGCAGTACCCGTGCGGCTGACATTGCGCGCGCCGAAGAACCCTTTCGACCAATAAACATCGCGCGCCCCGACCGGTTGATCCGGCCCGCGTCAATACACTGTTTACCGTTTTCCTTTTATAGAACGGAAGCATTTTTGGGGATTAGGGTGTTATGACGGCAGATGACGGCGAACTTGTGGACTGGTCAGCGTTCCAAACCAGCCGGGCCCAACTGGGCAGCGGTTTCGCCCGTATCTTGGGTTATTTCCGCGAGGATGGCGTGAAATCGATCGGCGCGATTGAATCCGCCATGCGCGACAAGTCCGCGATCGCCCTGATCAATCCGGCGCACATGCTGAAGGGCGAAGCCTATCAGTTTGGCGCGGTCACTCTGGCCGAACTGGCCGAAACGATCGAGATCACCGCACGCCAGTGCGTCGAGCGCCATATGGAGCCGGATGAGCTGATCGAACATGCGGTCAAATTGCGGCCCGTGTTCGAAAAAACGCTGGAAATGCTGGAACGCGAAGCCAGCCCGCTGGTCGAGCGCCGCCGCACGTTCGGGCAGTCCAGCGCGATGCCGCCGCGTACCTTTGGCCGGCTCCAGGGCTAGCGGTCAGCACCGGTTCCAGCGCCAGCGGCTAGCGCCGAATGGGCTGCGGCCGCCCACGCGCGAGGCTCCGCCAGAGCCACTCTAACGGCCCGTAGCGATATCGGTCCAGCCACGGCTTGGACCACAGCAGCATGAATGCCCCCATTCCCAGCACGAAAAAATAGAGCATCGGACGGGGGACCTGCGCGAACAGGCCGAACCCATAGCCGTAGAACAAGGTCGTCATGACCAGGCTGGTGCCCAGATAATTGCTGAAGGCGGCGCGGCCGGCCGCCGCGACGCGCGCAATGATGGCGGTGCCCTGGCCCGCACGGATCGCCAGCATCAACAACGCCGCATAGCCCAGCGACATCATCAGCCGCGGAAGCAGCGACCAGGCCGCCACGATATTGAGCGAAAGAATCGGATCGAAGCCGGACCGCACGTCGGCCCACGCCAGCAGCACGTAGAGCGCGAATCCAGGCACGAAAAGCGCCGCCACCATCAGCCGATATTGCCGCGGCGACCATGCCCCGGTCATAAATCCGCTGCGCATCAGCGCCATGCCGAGCAGCATCAGAGGAAAGGTCTCGAACGCGGAGTTGAAGAGAACGGAAAACAGCCGCTGCCAGTCGGCCAACCGAAAGCGCAGAATGTCGGCATAGCCGGATTGGTAGAGCGCGATATCCTGCCGGGCGAGACCGTCGGAAAAACCGGCCAGCACATCTTCCAGATGCGCCACGGCGGCCGCGCTCGCGCCCGGCGCCGTGCCCACCGATTGCGCGAGCAGCAGCGGTGCCATCGCCAGCCATAGCAGCAAGAACCCACCCCCGTAGATGCAGAGCGCCGCGATAATCAGCGAGCGCGTTTCAGCTTTCCGCATGGTGAAAGCAACGCTGCCAATCACGGCGTAGAGAAACAGGATGTCCCCGCGCCAGAGCAAAAAATAATGCGCCAGACCGAACAGCGCGAGCCAGCCCATGCGGCGATAATGGATCGTCGCGGCGCTGCCGCCGGTCATGCCGGCCCGCTCGGACCGTTCGGCGATCAGCATCATGCTGGCCCCGAACAGCAGCGAGAAGAGGCCGCGCATCTTTCCGTCGAACAACAGAAACGCCCCGATCCAGGCGGCGATATCACCGGCACTGGCCGGACCCGTGCCCGCTAGTCCGGGCGCGATATAGGCATTCGCGGGCAAGCCGAAGTCGATGATGTTCATGGCCAATATGCCAAGCACCGCAAAGCCGCGCAGCGCGTCCATTTCGATGGAGCGGCTGTCCAGTGGGCTGCCGGTCAGTTGTATCGTATCGATTTGTGCGGCCATGGTGAGCGAACGTTCAGAACCAGCTCGCGATCGCGCTGAGCGGCTTCCTGCGCGCCGCCGCCGCTGGATACACCGCCCCTGCTGCCGCCTTGCCCGTCACGATCAACATCACTGGCTTTTCACTGGCGGGACGCTGACATAGCCGGGTCAGGAATGCCATGGGATTGGGCGTGTGGGTCAGCGTCGCAAGCCCGGCCTCGTGCAGCGTCATCAGCAGCAGCCCGCAAGCGATCCCGACGCTCTCCGTGACGTAATAATTCTGCCGATCGTCGCCGGGATTGGGCCCACCGCGCCGCTGCGCGAACACCGCGATGAGATAAGGCGCGGTCTCCAGAAAGGCCTTGTCGGGATCGGTTCCAAGCGGGGCGAGCGCTTCGAGCCAGGCTGCGCCCGCTTTGCCTTCATAAAACGCGCGCTCCTCCGCTTCCGCGGCCTGACGAATGGCGTGTTTCATCGCTGGTTGCGCGACCACGGCAAAGTGCCAGGGCTGATGATTGGCCCCGGACGGCGCCGTTCCGGCTGCGAGCAGCGCCAGTTCGATCACCCCTCGCGGTACCGGATCGGGTGCAAACTCCCGGCACGAGCGGCGGCCGGCCAAGCGCTGATATGCGCCGGACGCGCGGTCGACGCGCTCGGCGTCACTATAATTGGGGAAGTTCACATATGCGACGGGGTTGGGTACGGTCATGGCAGCGCATAGTAGCGCCGGTCCGTCATGCGCCAAGCCGCTTTTTCTATTGACAGTAATGTAAGTAAGAGTTAGCTCGAATCATGGAAATGAGTCACCCATTCGCGATCACCGACGCCGCATCACAGCCGCCTCTGGCGCACCCCGATCGCACGATGCCGCGCCTGCGCCCGTTCAAGGCGTTGCGGCATTTTCGTAACCTCATCAAGGATAAGGAAGACACCAGCCAGGTCTTCCACATTTTCGAGGCACTGCCCCGGCGCAATTTTCGCGCTGACGCGGCGCGCTTCGTCGCGAGCGAAGACGGCATCGCCATTCTTGCTGCCGAACCCCATCTGCCCGATCTGCTGGATGATCATGTGCGGCTGCGGGCCATGCCGGAAGGCAGCGTGGCGCATGCCTATTGCGATTTCATGGAGACCGAAGGGCTCAGCGCCGCCGGCCTGGTCGCGGAGCATGACCGTTTCACCGGGGGGAAGCGCTATGGCGACTTGCTGGAGTTTTACGCCAACCGCAACCGGGACACCCATGATCTGTTGCATATCCTGACCGGCTACGGCCGCGACGCGCTGGGCGAAGCCTGTGTGCTGGCGTTCACATTTGGCCAGAATCCGGCACCTGCCAATTTGTTCATCGCCTATATGGCGGGCCTCAACATAAAGCGGCAGACGCACAGCAAAGCGCCTGTGTTCAAAGCCATCAACGAAGCGCGCCGGCTTGGCAAAGCTTGTCCGCGCGTGAGCGAGGAACGTATCGGCGCACTTTTGCCCGAGCCGCTGGAAACGGCCCGCGTCCGCCGCAACGTGGCCCGGCCGCATTTCTATCGGCAAGCGCACGCGGTATTTCACGCCGAAGGTCTGGACCCCTATGACCTGCTCAACGCACCGGCCTGACACAGACGTCATCGGGCCGGGCGATCAACCGTCCATCCACTCCTGAAAGAACCGTTCGTTGGCCGATCTGATGCTGTCGATAGCCACGGAAAATCCGCGGCCCTCCAGTAATGATCCTCCGGTTTCCCCCAAGTGGAGGATGAAGATGCCGTCTTGCTTGGCGCGCGTGATAACGGCCCGGGGATCGCCGCTCGTTACGCAATAGCGTCCCTGATCCTCACCGAACAAAGCGGCCGCAGGATGGGGCAATTCCGGTATGTTCAACCGTGCGCCGATCCCGCCTGCAAGCGCCATTTCCGCTAGCGCAACGAGCGTCCCGCCGTCCGCAACGTCGTGGACAGCGCTCACCAAGCCATCGCCGATCAGGCCGCGGATAAAATCGCCATGGCGGCGCTCCACCTCCAGATCGACCGGCGGCGCAGGCCCTTCTTCGCGGCCATGACATTCGCGCAGCCATAGCGACTGGCCGAGATGGCCCGGGCCATAGCCGATCAGCAAAATAGCCTCGTCCGCGCGTTTCAAAGCGATGGTCGCCATCTTCGTCACATCGTCCAGAAGGCCGACCGCGCCGATAGCGGGTGTCGGTAGAATGGCCGATCCCCCGCCGGTTGCCCTGCTTTCATTGTACAGGCTGACATTGCCGCTCACGATCGGCATGTCGAGCGCCACGCAGGCTTCGCTCATCCCCTGCAGGCAACCGACGATCTGGCCCATGATGCGGGGGTTTTGCGGACTACCGAAATTCAGGCAGTTGGTTACCGCCAGCGCTTTGGCGCCCACCGCGCAAATGTTGCGATGCGCCTCCGCTACGGCCTGGCGCCCGCCTTCGACCGGATCGGCAAAGCAATAACGCGGCGTGCAATCGGTCGTCATCGCCAGCGCCTTGGCGGTGCCATGCACGCGCACGACGGCCGCATCGCCGCCCGATCGCTGCGCGGTGTCGCCGCCGACCTGGCTGTCATATTGCCGCCAGATCCAGCTGCGCGATGCCAGATCCGGGCAGGCCATCAGCGTCAGCAGATCGGCGCCTATATCCTGGCTTTGCGGGATGTCGACCAGCGGCGCAGGCTGCGGCGTAAGCACATAGGGTCGGTCATATAAGGGGGCATCTTCGGCCAGCGGGCCGAGCGGGATATCGCACACCGTCTGACCGTGATGCTCCAGCACCATGCGGCCCGTATCGGTCACCTCCCCGATCACCGCGAAGTCCAGTTCCCACTTGCGAAATATGGTTTCGGCCTCGGCCTCGCGCCCCGGCTTGAGCACCATCAGCATGCGCTCCTGGCTTTCGGACAGCATCATCTCATAGGCGCTCATGCCGGTTTCGCGCTGCGGCACATCGTCCATGTTCAGGCGAATGCCGACGCCGCCGTTCGACGCCATCTCGACGCTGGAGCTGGTCAGTCCCGCCGCGCCCATGTCCTGGATTGCCACGATGGCATCGGTCGCCATCAATTCCAGACAGGCCTCGATCAGCAGCTTTTCGGTGAACGGGTCACCAACTTGCACGGTGGGGCGTTTTTCCTCCGAATCCTCGGCGAACTCGGTGCTCGCCATGGTGGCGCCGTGGATGCCGTCGCGGCCGGTTTTGGCGCCGACATAGACGATGGAGTTTCCCACGCCCGATGCGGCGGAATAGAAGATCTTGTCCTGATCGGCCACGCCCACGGTCATGGCGTTGACCAGGATATTGCCGTCATAAGCCGGGTGGAAGTTCGTCTCCCCGCCCACCGTCGGCACGCCCACGCAATTGCCGTAGCCGCCGATACCGGCAACCACGCCCTTGACGAGATGCTTCATTCTGGGATGATCGGGCGATCCGAACCGCAGCGCGTTCATGTTCGCCACCGGCCGCGCGCCCATGGTGAACACGTCCCGCAAAATACCGCCCACCCCCGTCGCCGCGCCCTGATAGGGCTCGATATAGCTGGGATGGTTGTGGCTCTCCATCTTGAAGATCGCCGCCTGCGGCTTGCCGTCCGGGCCCGGTCCGATATCGATGACGCCGGCATTTTCGCCCGGCCCGCAGATCACCTGCGGCCCCTCGGTCGGCAGCTTCTTCAGATGCAGGCGGGAACTTTTGTAGCTGCAATGCTCCGACCACATGACCGAGAATATGCCCAGTTCCACGATATTGGGTTCGCGGCCAAGGGCGGCGAGCACGCGTGCATATTCCGCATCGCTGAGGCCGTGTTCGGCGACGATTTCGGGCGTGATGGCGGGGGCGATAGCTGGATGGGTCATGGGCTATCGCGATTAGCGGCAGCGCCCCGGTGCGGCAAGCCGCAGGGTTGGCCTTTGCGCAACGATAGCGTAACGACCCGTGCCGATGCGCCATCCGATGGCGAGATGATGGAGAACATGCGTGCTGCGTAGGATCGGTTTCTGGACTCTTCTGACGGCCGCCGCCTTCCTGCTGTTGATCACGGCGGCGAGCTTTACCGCGGCGAACGACTGGTGGATTCGCATGTGGGACTATCCCCGTCTGGCGATCTTCACGATCGCTGGAATTATGTGCGTGATTGCAGCCGTCTTTCTACGCGGACGGCGCCGGTGGATCGTCGGCGGCGTGCTGCTGGCGGTCGCCCTGTGGCAGGGGTACCGGATCTACCGCTATACCCTGCTGGCCAAGTCCGAGGTTGCGTTCATCGACGCCGATGCCGCGATCTCGGCGCAACACTGCTTCACCGCGCTGTCGCTCAACGTACTGCAGGACAACCACGAATACGGCCGCACGCTCGATCTCATTCGCCGTACCGACCCGGATATGGTGATGCTGCTGGAAACAGATCAGGGGTGGGTGGATGCCTTGAAGCCTATCACCGCGCGCTATCCGCATGTCCGCGAGGTACCGATTCCCAACAAATACGGCCTGGTCTTCATGACCCGGCTCGAAACCGACGAGCTGTCCGTGCGGCGGCTGGTGGAAGACGATATCCCGTCCGTCTTCGCCCGTATGCGCACCCCGGCCGGGCGGACATTCGCTTATATGGGCCTGCATCCCCGTCCGCCACAAGTTGGCACCGACACCCAGGAGCGTGACGCTGAAATTGCCATCGGCGCAAAACTTGCCGCCACGTCCAGGCTGCCCGTGCTGGCGATGGGCGATTTCAACGACGTCGCATGGTCCGATACGTCCCAGTTGTTCAAGCGCATCGGCACCTATCTCGATCCGCGCATCGGCCGTGGCTTCTATGCCACCTTCCCCGCCAAACTCCCCGCCTTCCGCTGGCCGCTCGATCAAATCTACTTCACCGAGGATTTCTCGATCGATAGCCTGCAAGTGCTGGGCAACGTGGGCTCTGATCACCTGCCTGTACTCGGCAAAATCTGCCTGATCCCCAAAGTAGGCGAACGACTGAACGCCGAGCCCGAGGCGATCGAACGCGAAGACATGCGGGAAACCAATCAGGTCATCGCCAAGGGCCTACGGACCGAGGCGCGGGAGGAAGCGACCAATTCCACGGATGGCTCGCGCGAAAAGCGTGACGAAGCGGAATAGCGCCATCGGCAAATGTCAGGGTGGCGCGGTTCCGGTCAGCGCCTGCGCAGCCAAACCCGGCTGATCGCTGAACAGGCCGTCCACACCGGCGGCCACGAACGCCTGGATTTCGGCCGCCATATCCCCCCGCGCGGTGGGGGCATCGCCGCGTTTCAGATCGCCCGGCAGGAAGAAGTTTTCCGCCCGGAATGTCCACGGATGAACCACCAGCCCCGCCGCATGCGCCCAGCCGACGAGCCTGGTCGGCGTATCGAGCTGGCCGTTTTCGCCGATCGGTATGACGAGCGATTTCTGCGGGCCCAGCGCAGCGGCATAGCTCGCTATGGCCTGCATGCCCCCGGGTGTCAGCATATGGCGGTACCGGACATCGGGCAAATCGGCCGGGCCGCCCTCGTCCTGCACCAACTGCACCAGACGCACGGCGCTGACAGCATGCAGCGCCTTCAGGTTACCAACTTCGAAGCTCTGCACGAACACCGGCGCTGCAGCGTCGTTCCAGCCCGCCGCCTCCAGTGCGGCAATCAGCGGCGGTTGATGCGGCAAACCGATCGCAGCGAAATAGGACGGGTGTTTGGTCTCCGGATAGACGCCGACCGTCCAGCCGCGCTTCGCCGAGCCAGCCTTGGCCAGGGCCACGATTTCTGCAAATGTCGGGATGTCGAACTGCCCGTCATAGCGCATATTCTCGGGTCGCAGCTTGGGCAGCCGCTCCCTGGCGCGCAGCGTCTTGAGCTCGTCGAGCGTGAAATCTTCGGTGAACCAGCCGGTGGCCGCCACGCCGTCGATGTTTCTGGTCCCCCGGCGATCGGCGAATTCGGGGTGATCGGCAACATCGGTCGTCTCCGAAATCTCATTTTCGTGCCGCGCCACCAGCACGCCGTCTTTGGTCAGCACCAGATCGGGCTCGATGAAATCCGCGCCCTGATCGATGGCGAGTTGATAGGCGGCCAGCGTATGTTCGGGCCGGTCACCGCTTGCACCGCGATGCGCGATGATGGCAAAGTCAGCCATGGCGTGTGGCCCCGCCATATGGGAGGACAATCCGGCGGAAGGCACCGCCGCGCATCCCGACAGTGTGAGCGCGCCCAGCGCGGTCAGAACGGCGGCGGCCCATCTCAAGCCTGCACCTCCACGCCCTTCCAGAAGGCATAACGGTCTTTGATCTCGGCCGCTGTTTCCTTCGGTTCAGGATAATACCAGGCGGCATCCTTGTTGATCTGACCGTCGACCGAAAGCGATTTATATGACGCGGTGCCCTTCCACGGGCAGACGCTGGTTGTGGCGCTGTCTTGAAAATATTGGTCGTTCAGGCTCTCGGCCGGGAAATAATGATTGCCCTCCACCACCACGGTATCGTCGCTCTGCGCCACTGTCTGGCCGTTCCAAATCGCCTTCATTGCTTGATCCTTTTCTTTCTGAAGCATCGGACAGCCAACGATGGCCGGCCCGGTTCGCTCCACATTATCCCAATTGCATCAGCGCCAGGCCCGCCGCCATGACGAGCGCTGCCAGGATGCGGCGCCGCCCAAACCCTTCCTTCAGCAGCATCAGCCCGAACAATGCGCCGAACAACACCGAGGTTTCGCGCAGTGCGGAGACCTTGGCGGTCTCCATCAGCGTAAAGGCGTAGAGCGCGGCGCCGTAGCTCAGGATCGAGAGAACGCCGCCCGTCACGCCGTAACGCCAGCGCAGACGGATCGATTCGATCAGCCGCCCGCGCCGCCGAACCAGTGTGACTGCACCGATGCCGACGCAATCGAACAGGAACAGCCAGGCGATGAAGGTGAACGGGTTACCCGCCAGCCGCACACCGCGTGCATCGGTAACATTGTAGAGCGCAATCCCGATCGCGGTGAGCGCGGCGAGGCCCAGCGCCCGCCGATCCGGGTGCGCGGTCATCCGCGTGCCCTTGGGCGGCCAGGCAAACATACCGACTGCGGCAGTGGCGATGATGAGCCCGGCAACCTCGGTCCCCGTCAGCCGCTCGCCGAGCAGCAGGAACGCGCTGAGCCCGGTTAGCATCGGCGCGCCGCCGCGCATTATCGGAAACACCAGACTGAGATCGCCATGTTTCAGCGCGCCGATGAGCGCAAGCTGGTAGGCGAAATGTACCGGCACGGTGATCGCAAGCGCGGCCCAGATGGCGGGCGTCGGCGCGGGCACGACGAACAGCACCACCGGCAGCATCAGCAGAGACGCACTGCCCTGCAGGATTGCGCGGCTGGCGAGGATATCGCTGCCCGCCTTCACGCTGTAATTCGCCGCCGCCAACGTGACCGCGGAAAACAGGCCGAGGATGATGGCGAGCAGCGTGGAGCTCATGGCCGCAACTGGGGGCTGCAATCAAACGCGTCCGCGCAGCCGGGATGGCACGTTTCGATCTGGAAGTCCGGAAGGGACCTTATACGTCCCTCCCTTCTTGCCTCGCCCACGATTTTTTTCGGCAGCGGCGTGGAAAGGGAAGGAAACGGACAGGGCATCGGCAGCGTCCTACCGCGCCCCGCCGGCTGCAGGACAGCGAAAATATGGTGGGGGAACATGGTGAGATAAACCGAACCGCGAATGCTCAGCGCAGGCGGCGCGAATAAAGCCCCTCGTCAAATCCCACGATCAACTCACCCGCGCCTTCGATCACCGGGCGCTTGATCATCGACGGGCTGGCCGCCATAAGCCACGCCGCCTTGGCATCGCCCAAATCCGCCTTGTCGGCATCGGAAAGTTTTCGGTACGTCGTGCCGCGCTTGTTGAGCAGCACTTCCCAGCCAGCCTCGTCGATCCAGCTCTTCAACTGCGCTTCCTCGATCCCGGCCTTTTTGTAATCGTGAAATTTATAAGCCACGCCCGCAGCGTCCATCCACTTGCGCGCTTTCTTGATCGTATCGCAATTCGGGATGCCGTACATGGTCAATGTCATTGATGGTCCTTCAGAGAGCGGCAATCTGCTTATTCCAATAGCGCACGCAAATGGAAAAAGCAGCCGGTCTCCAACCGACCC